>JARFPR010000093.1 GCA_029288195.1 Gammaproteobacteria bacterium
CGTGAAACTGGCGTGCCTGATTGATGCATCCGATTATAATTCTGTGGGCTCATCCCCGTTCGATGTCGACTGCTATCGAACGTACTACAACATCATCGGCCTTTTTACGAACGCCTACGTACGCTTAGTGTGAACCGGGAAAAACATGGCAGCTGAATCTTACAAACAGCATCGTTTCCTGCTGGGCGCGCTGTTCATGGGGCATATGACCAACGACTGGGTTGCGGGGACCCTGTGGCTGCTGGCGCCCGCTATTGCGGCCAGCATGGGCCTGGGACCGGCGGAAGTCGGCTTGATCCTGACCATCAACGGTATCGGCGCCGGGCTGGCCTATATTCCGGCGGGTGTCATCGCGGATCGCTCAACCCGTCCGGGATTCCTGATGCTGCTCAGTTTCTGGTGGGTTGCGATCGGTTACCTGAGCGCCACTCTGGTGCCGGGATTCTGGGCGGTAACCCTGTTACTCGCCTTCGGCGTTATGGGAGACGCTTTCTGGCATCCGATTGCAACTGGCGTCCTGGTCAAGGAGATGCCGCAGCGACGGGCACAGGCACTCGGCATTCACGCGGTCGGCGGCAGCATTGGTGCCGAGGTGCTGGGGCCGCTCAGTACCGGTTTTCTGCTGGGTTTCTTCGACTGGCAGACGACCCTGCAAATCCTGGTGCTGCCGGTCGTCATTATGGGGGTCCTGTTTATTCCGGTAGCAGCACGCATCAGCCGTGATAATCCTGGACAGGTTATCCACATCGATTTCCGCACGCTCGCGCGCCAATGGTTCAAGCCAGCGGGAGTTGCCCTGATGCTGATGATGATCCTTTACAACATGGCGTTGATGGCGCAACTGGCGATGGCACCGCTTTACTTCCAGAGCGAACACGGCTTATCGCCTTTTTACGCCGGGCTTATTTTTGCGGCAATCCTGATGATCGGTTCGATTTTTCAGCCACTCTTCGGTAAGTACACGGATAGCCGGGGTCGTAAACCACTAATATTGCTGGCTCTGTTCGGTGCCACCTTTTTTGCACTGTTTGCGGGTCTTAGCGATAGCCTTTACTGGGCTGTTCTTGGCCTGTTACCGGCGGTTGCAATCCTGACCGCGGTACGACCGGTGATACTTGCTGCGGCAGTCGAATACACAGGTAAATCAGAAGCTACTACGCTTGGTATCGTGTTTACCGTGCTCGATGGCGTCGGCATGTTCGGTGCGTTGCTGGCAGGCCTGATCGGCGAGTTCGAGCTGCGTTACGCATTCATCATGGCCGCGGCAATGGCCTTAAGTGCGGGTTTGATCTGC
The DNA here is from genome assembly GCA_029288195.1 of Gammaproteobacteria bacterium. Classification (GTDB taxonomy): domain Bacteria; phylum Pseudomonadota; class Gammaproteobacteria. The sequence continues at coordinate 1,295 of JARFPR010000093.1, forward strand.
CTGTTCCTGAATTTCAGGACAACCGCGTTGAGCGATGACCAGCCGGTTGTTTCGCAGGTTGCCAGTCCAGCTGATCCGTGATGATCTCTGCGCCGAGGCGAAATGAATCCTGGAGCAGTTGCTGCATCAACAGGTACAGTTTATGACTCATCTTGCGTGCATTGATCCAGGTCAATTGGTAGGCTTGGCAAGAATATCATACGACCTTGGACTGACTTTGAAACGATGCAAACACGCTTCATCTGAGAACAAATGATGAAATTTTCCTCGTTGACCGACAGGGTAAAGGGCGGTGCCGCCGATGCCTGGGACCTGCATTCGATTGCCAAGCAGGCCCGTAGCCGCGGTGAGGATGTGATTGTTCTGAGCGTTGGCGACCCCGATTTCGCAACCCCCGATGGGATCATCGCCGAAGCGCTGCAAGCGATGCGTGAAGGCGATACGCACTATACCCAGATCAGCGGACACGACGATCTGCGCCAATGTATTGCGGAGCAACACCAGGCCAGCACTGGCCAGCAGGTCGGTGCGGGAAATGTTATCGTCACCTCCGGCGCACAAAACGCGCTGTTTGCGTCGTCGCTATGCCTGCTCGATCACGGTGATGAGGCTATCGTGTTGCAACCCATGTACGTGACTTACGAAGCGACGGTACAAGCTTCAGGTGCGAAGCTGGTACCCGTGGTTCTCGACGCCGAAACCGGGTTTCGTCTAAATCCCGATTTGCTGCAGGATTCGATCAGTGAACGCACGCGTGCCATATTTTTTGCCTCACCGAGTAATCCGACCGGAATTGCACTGAATCATGAAGAAGTTCAACTAATAGCCGAGCTGGCATGCAAGCATGACCTGTGGGTCGTCGCCGACGAGGTTTATGCCAATTTCGTATTCAACGGCGATTTCCACCATATTGCTTCCGAACCCGGTATGGCCGAGCGCACCGTCACCATCGGCAGCATGTCAAAGTCGTATGCCATGTCGGGCTGGCGACTCGGCTGGGCGGTCGCGCCGACTGAGATGATTGCCAACATGGAGAAGCTTGCGCTGTGCATGCTTTACGGTTTGCCCGGGTTTATCATGCAGGCCGGCCTTTACGCGCTGCTGCATTGCTCGGCCGAGCGGGAGCGGATGTGTGATATCTACCGCCAGCGGCTTGAATACCTGTATGACCAGTTTTCATCCATGCCGGGATTGAAGCCGCATCGGCCGGATGCGGGCATGTTCATGATGGTCGACGTGCGCGGTAGCGGTCTCGAGGTGCCCGAGTTTTGCCAGCGCCTTTTCGATACCTGCGGGGTTTCGGTGCTCGACGCAACCGCGTTTGGTGCCAGCGCCGTGGGCCACGTACGCGTATCCTGCACAGTCAACGATGACGAGTTGCGCGAGGCTTGCGACCGCATTGCTGCGTTCCTGGAGACACTGTGATGGCTGCTGGAGAATCTCGACGTTGCTGGTGGTGTGGGGACGATGAACTTTACCGACATTACCACGACGAAGAATGGGGTGTACCGGTACACGATGACCGTCTGCTGTTCGAGTTTCTATGCCTCGAAGGGGCCCAGGCAGGATTAAGCTGGATCACCATCCTGCGCAAGCGCGAAAATTACCGGCGCGCATTCGACAATTTCGATGCCGATAAGATAGCGCGCTACGCGGATAAAAAAATAGCTGCCCTGCTGGAAAATAGCGGTATCGTGCGCAACCGCCTCAAGGTCAATGGCTTTGTCAAGAACGCGCGAGCCTACCTCGAGATACGCGAGCAGGGCAGCACGCTCGATCAATACCTGTGGGATTTTGTCGACGGCATGCCGCTGCAGAACAACTGGAAAAAAAGCGCGCAGGTGCCGGCTAACACCGGGGTTTCCGATGCCATGTCGAAAGATTTGAAGAAACGAGGCTTTACTTTCGTCGGTAGCACCATATGTTATGCCTTCATGCAGGCCGCCGGGCTGGTCAACGACCACACCGTCGACTGCTTCCGCCACCGGGAACTGAAACGAGGTTGATATGTCCGTCCAGGCCGAAGTCGAATTTCTGTCGAAGCGCACCGAGCGCCCGATTTACTATGCGTCGAGCGCCGGGCGCAACGCGAAGCATGACATCGATCAGCCGATGAATATTGTCACCGTCAATGTCGACGATGCACGCGAACGTGCCGACCAGGATGCGGCGCGCGAGCTGGGTCAGCATCCCTCCGGGTTTGACCTGCTAAAATTTGAGACCCGCGTCGACAACTTTCTCGACCAGCACAGGATCGAGTCCGTTTACGAGCCCGAGATTATCGATTTTCTGAAACGCGTGACCGGAGGTTACCGCGTACATATTTTCGATCATACGGTGCGTGCTTCCGATCCTGATCTGCGCGAGCAGAAAAACGTACGTGAGCCGGCGACCCTGGTGCACAACGATTACACCTCGACATCGGGTTTCGTCTGCCTGCAGGAGAATCTGGGCGCCGAGGCGGACGAGCTGGCCAGGGGACGATTCCAGATTATCAACGTATGGCGACCGCTTACCGACCCGGTCGAGGATTACCCACTCGCATTGGTCGATTCGCGCAGCCTCAAGGCGGACAACCTGGTCGATACCGAGCGCCGCGCGCCGAACCACGTCGGTGAAATTCAGCTCGCACTGCACGATCCGGAGCAGCGCTGGTTTTATTATTCGGCAATGCGTCCCGACGAGGTACTGTTGTTCAAGACCTTCGATTCGATCGACGGCGGTACGCATCCCTGCAACATACATACCGCCATTCACCTGGCGGATGCACCGCCCGACGCGAAACCGCGCGAAAGCGTTGAAACCCGTGCGTTCGTATTTTATCGTTGACGAGTATTTTAGCTCCTCGCGTCTCGGCATTAGGCCTTAATCGGTAATTCACAAAACGAGCTGATCATGTTGGAAAACGAGGAACGTAAGCAGGCGATTATCCAGGTTTGGCAAGCCGCTGTCGCCGCAGTCTCCGGTCGGCAGGCGGTGTTGAACGCGATCGACGCTGACAGCGCCTTTGCTCCCGACCTGGTCATAGCCGTTGGCAAGGCCGCGTCCGGCATGTGCCAGGGCGCGCTCGAATGCTTCCCACATTGCGATGCGCTGGTCGTGACGAAGTACGACCATACCGACCCTGGATTACTCGCCAGTGAGCAGGTTCAGGTAATCGAATCTGCCCACCCGATCCCGGACCAGTGCTCGCTCGACGCGGGCAGGGCGCTGCTCGATCGAATGCGCGCCATGCCGGTAGATAGCCGGGTGTTGTTGCTGGTTTCGGGTGGCGCATCGGCACTTGCCGAGGCATTGCCGGAAGACATGACATTGGCTGATCTGCAGGCGGTAACCGATGAAATGATCGCCGGCGGCAAAACAATCGCCCAGATTAACGACCGGCGCAAACAGGCATCACTGATCAAGGACGGCAAGTTGGTGGAAGCTTTCAACGGCACTGAAATTCGAGTCTACGCGATTTCGGACGTGGAAGGAGACAGTATCTCGACCATCGGTTCGGGCATCGGCGACTGTCACCGTGCAAAGGTGACGGCGAGGTCTGCGGTCATTGCCTCGAACAAGATTGCGCGCGAACATGCCGTGCGCAGGGCGACTGAGCTGGGGCTGGCGGTTCGGCAAAATGAAGAGACGCTCTACGGAGACGTGTTCGACCTCGTACCTGCAATCGGTAACAGGCTGCGTGACGCCGAACCCGGAGTCTATATATGGGGTGGTGAGCCAACCGTGATATTGCCGCAGAACCCCGGTAGGGGCGGGCGCAACCAGAGCCTGGCACTCGCGGTTTCGGAGCAGCTGGCGGGAAACAACAATATATCATTGCTGGTGGCTGGCACCGATGGCACCGATGGACCGACCATTGCTGCTGGCGGCCTGGTGGACGGCGAGACCTGGGGCGATGACGCGCGCCTTGCCTTGCAAACCGCCGACGCCGGTACTTACCTGGAACAGCACGACAGCCTGTTCGTGACCGGACCCACCAATACCAATGTCATGGACCTGGCGATCGCGATCGTATCAGACCCGTAATGCGGAAATTAGAGCAGCGCCTTGATTTCGTCGAGTGATGCCGGGTCTTCAATCGTCGAAGGCACCACGTAGTCATCGCCATCCACCATCGCGCGCAGCGTTTTGCGCAATATTTTGCCGGAACGGGTTTTGGGTAGCCGACCGACCACGAGGGCTTGCTTGAACGCGGCAACCGCACCGATATCCTGGCGCACCAGTGCAACCAGTTCTTCGACGATCTGATTCGGTTCGGCACCGTCGGTATTTTTTAACACCACGAATCCCATCGGCAACTGGCCCTTGAGTTCATCGCGCCTGCCAATCACCGCGCATTCGGCAACCATCGGATGCTTGCCCACGACTTCCTCCATTTCGCCTGTCGACAGTCGGTGACCGGCGACATTGATCACGTCATCGACGCGACCCATGATGAACACGTAACCGTCCTCATCGATGTAACCGCCATCGCCGGTAGTAAAGTAACCCGGGTAAGTCTGTAGGTAGTTTTCCTTGAATCGTTCGACGTCACCCCAGATTGTGGTCAGACAACTGGGTGGCAGCGGCAGCTTGACCGCAATAAATCCCTGTTCGTTAGGGCCTAGCCGGTTGCCGGCTTCGTCGAGAATCTGCACATTGAAACCCGGCACCGCCATCGTCGACGAGCCCGGTTTGACCGGCATCGACTCCAGGCCGTACAGCGGCGCCGCGATCGCCCAACCGGTTTCAGTCTGCCACCAGTGGTCGAGCACCGGCACCCTGAAGTTATCGCTGAGCCATTCGTAGGTCGGCGGATCGAGTCGTTCGCCGGCCGCGAATATGGTCTTCAGGCAGGAGAGGTCGTACTGCGCGGCGAGTCTGGCTTCCGGGTCTTCTTTTTTAATCGCGCGAAACGCGGTCGGCGCGGTGAACAGCGCCTTGACGCCGTGTTCGGAAATCACGCGCCAGAAGGCGCCGGCATCCGGCGTCATAATTGGTTTACCCTCGTAGAGGATCGTGGTACAGCCGTGCAGTAACGGCGCATATACTATATAGGAGTGACCGACGACCCAGCCGACATCGGACGCTGCCCAGTAAACGTCACCGGGTTCGATGTCGTAAATCGCGTTCATGCTGTACTTCAGCGCGACCGCGTGACCGCCATTTTCGCGAACCACACCCTTGGGT
>JARFPR010000114.1 GCA_029288195.1 Gammaproteobacteria bacterium
AAGGGTGAAAGGGTGCGGTAAGAGCGCACCGCGCTTCTGGTAACAGAAGTGGCAAGGTAAACCCCACTCGGAGCAAGACCAAATAGGAAAACAATGGCGCGGCCCGCGTCGTTTTCGGGGTGGGTGCTTGAGGCTGGAAGGCGACTTTCAGTCCAGATGAATGATTATCCTCGACAGAACCCGGCTTACAGGCTGACTATCAACATTGAGGGGGCGCATACCATTGCGCCCCTTATGTTTTGAAACCCTGAAAATTGTGCAAAACTGCATAAACTCCACCGCAACTTAATACTTCACTTTAACTATTAGATCTAAGTATCGGTTTTGGCTGCTTATTATTTTCTGAGCTTTAAGTTAATAGGCTAAGTTATTGACGCCATTGAGAAAAAACCAGTATTTGAAGCCCAAATTTACTTGACTTGTGGTCAAAATAAGCCATATTGTGTCTCTAAGTGGGAAAAAGTGGCACAAAGTGTCATAACAACGGGTTAAGCGTGCATAAATTTCGAGGGGTTTCCAATTTATCTTTGGATGCGAAGGGCAGAATTGTTCTGCCCGCGCGTTATCGCGAACGGCTGCTCGAAATCTGTCAAAGCCAGCTGATCGTTACTATTGATACCGATCAACCCTGCCTGTTGATTTACCCGCTTCCCGAATGGGAAATGATCGAGGAAAAAATCGAAGCCCTGCCAAGCTTCAATCCCACCACCCGTCGTATTCAGCGTTTGTTGATCGGTCATGCTACCGAGGTCGAGGTTGATACCAGCGGTCGAATGCTGTTGTCCAACCCGCTGCGTGAATACGCCCAGCTCGGTAAAAAGGTGGTGCTCATCGGGCAGGGCAAGAAGTTCGAGCTTTGGGATGAGGCACTCTGGGCCGAGCGCATGGAGTCCTGGTTAGGCGATGGTACCGGCGATGAAATGCCAACGGCGCTCGCGGAATTGACGTTGTGAATCAGCACCATGCACCGGTGCTGCACGCCGAGGTCATGGCAGCATTTGAAATCAAGCCGGATGGTCGTTATGTCGACGGTACCTATGGTCGAGGCGGGCATGCGCATTCGATCCTGGCTGAGCTTGGCGAGCACGGCCGTCTGATTGTTATGGATCGGGATCCGCAGGCAATTGCGGATGCCCATGAGACAATTGGCTCCGACTGTCGGGTTACCATAATCCACGATGACTACGCCAACCTGCGTAGCCGAATTGATGAGCTCGATCTGCTGGAGCAAATCGATGGCATCTTGCTCGACCTGGGTGTTTCCTCGCCTCAACTCGACGATGCCGGGCGCGGTTTCAGTTTTCAGCATAATGGGCCCCTCGATATGCGTATGAATCCCGGCCAGGGCGAGTCGGCGGCAGCTTGGCTCGCGCAGGCTGATGAAGCGGAGATCGCGAGAGTGCTGTGGGAGTACGGCGAGGAGCGTCATTCGCGCAGAATCGCAAAAAAGATTGTCGAAGTGCGCCAGTCCCGCAAAATCGAAGATACCGCAACCCTGGCCGCGATAATCAGCGAAATAGTGCCGCGCCCCAAGAATAATCGGCACCCGGCAACCCGCAGCTTCCAGGCTGTCAGGATTCATATCAACCAGGAGCTTGAACAGATCCAACGCCTGCTTGAATCGGTGCTGGATGTGCTGAAAATCGGCGGGCGCCTGTTGATTATCAGTTTCCACTCTCTCGAAGATCGCCTGGTAAAACGATTTTTTAAATCTCAGAGTACCCGCGGCAAAATCCCCCGCGGCCTGCCACTGCGCGATAGCGAAATTCCGTCCAACATCCGTCTCAAGTTGAACACCAAAGGCATCAAGGCGGGAGCCCGGGAGCTGGCCTCAAATCCACGTGCCCGTAGTGCGGTACTGCGCATTGCAGAGCGAGCCGCCTGATGAACAGAGCCTGGTTTTCCCTGCTGCTAACACTGGTTCTCGGCAGTGCACTGACCGTGGTATACGTGAAGCATCAAAGCCGCGTTCTGTTCGCCGAGCTACGTAACATCCAGAAACAACAGGACCAACAGGTTATCGAGTGGGGGCGTTTGCAGTTGCAAAACACGACCCTGGCGACGCATAGCAATGTTGAATCCAGGGCCCGCAAAGACCTGAAAATGCGCCTGCCCGAAAACGTCGAGCTGGTACGTTTGCAATGAAACGTAGCGACCGCATTAACAAGAGCGACGACGGAACGAATTTTCTGAGTGTGCGCCATAGCTTTGTATTGCTGGTATTGATTTCACTGCTTGTCGGCCTGGTCACACGGGCCCTGTATCTACAGGTCGTTGAGCAGGACTTTCTGACCGACCAGAGAGTGCAGCGACAAATCCGTACCATCGAAACCCCGGCCTATCGAGGCGCTATCCTGGATCGTTTTGGTACACCGTTGGCAATTAGTACGCCGGTCGATTCGGTTTGGGTCAATCCCGATGAAATTCTCGCCAAACTCGCCTCCCTGAAACAGGTAACGGGTAAGCTGAAACTCGACTACCGCGACACGGTATCGATGCTAAAGCAACGCGCGGACCGTGAGTTTGTTTACCTGAAGCGCCAGCTTGAGCCCGATTTTGCGCGCGCTCTCGCAGCGGAAATAGAGGGCGTGTACCTGCAGCGTGAATATCATCGCTACTATCCTGCCGGAGAGGTGGTATCGCACCTCGTGGGATTTACCGATATTGATGACAAGGGTCAGGAAGGACTTGAACTGGCCTACCAGGACTGGTTGCGTGCGGAGCCGGGTGTGCGTCGCGTTATTCGCAACCGTCGTGGCGAAGTTGTCGAGGAACTGGCGCAGGTCAAGCCGGCCGAATCGGGCAACGATATCTATACCAGTATCGATATGCGCTTGCAGTACATCGCTTATCGTAGCCTCGCGCGAGCGATCCAGTATCACGCCGCCAAGGCAGGTTCAGCGGTATTGCTGGACGCTCGCAATGGTGAAATTCTGGCCATCGTAAACCAGCCCTCCTATAACCCGAATCGACGCAGGACGACGGCAACCCAGAAACTGCGCAACCGGGCTCTCACCGATGTTTTTGAACCAGGTTCCGCGATTAAACCCTTTACCCTGGCGGCTGCGATCGACCGTGGTCATTACCATCGTGGCAGCAACATTGATACCTCCCCGGGCTACATGATGGTCAGCGGACATCCGGTTAAGGATATTCGCAACTACGGCATACTCGACCTCTCTGAGATTCTGAGCAAATCGAGTAACGTGGGCGCCTCGCGTATCGCCATGTCGTTAGAAAAAAAGCATCTATGGGAGAGTTTTAAGTCTTACGGGTTTGGCGAGTTATCCGGTGTGTCTTTTCCGGGAGAATCGTCCGGATATTTCCGTCACTACAGCCAGTGGCAGTTGCTGGATCACGCTACCATGGGATTCGGATACGGAATGTCGTTATCGATCACTCAACTCGCGCGCGCCTACGCGGTGATTGCCAACCGGGGTCGATTGGTCGATCTCAGCCTGATTCGAAAAGAACCGGTTCGCAAGCCGATGAATCAGATCTCGCGGCATGTCATGAAAGCCTCGACCGCGCAGCAGATGATGAAGATGCTGACCGAGGTGGTTGGACCCAAAGGCACCGCGCAGGCGGCCGCGGTGGACGGTTACCAGATTGCTGGCAAGACCGGGACCGCCAAGAAAAGCATAGCCGGTGGCTACCAGGAAGACGATTATGTTGCTGTGTTTGCGGGTATCGCGCCAGCCAGCAATCCTCGCCTGGTAATGGCAATCATGATCGACGAGCCTACGCAAAACGGATATTACGGTGGCCTGGTCGCAGCTCCGGTATTCCAGGAAGTGATGTCAAATGCGCTACGTATTCTCGATGTTCCACCCGACGATTTGCCGACGCTGGCACGCAGCAAGGGACAGGGGGCATGATGGCGAATACCAATATTCCGGGAATGGCATTGTCGGAACTGTTATCAGGTTTTGCACTTCAGGATACTGTACCGTCAATCCAGATTAGCGATATCGTCAGCAACAGCGCCAATGCAACTGCGAATTCAGCCTTCATTGCCTTGCCGGGTATCAAGTCCAATGGAATCGATTACGCCATAGATGCGGTTAAGGCGGGTGCAGTGGCGGTGATTTATGATGCATCAGACGACTACAGCCTGCAACGAATTCCACTACTGAGCAAGCAGGTCGAAACCCACTGGATTGGCGTTGATCAGCTGGAACGTGCCAACGGCCATATCGTTAGTCGTTTCTTCGGTGACCCGGGACAGGCGATGACTATCATCGGAATTACCGGCACCGATGGAAAGTCAAGCGTCACCCATCTCGTCACCCAGGCGTTGACGCGAATCGGTAAGTCATGCGCCAGTATCGGCACTCTCGGCTATGGCATTGGCAATAAGCTGACGCAGGATTCCCTGACAACGCCAGACGCGGTAAGCCTGCAGTCACGTTTGCACCAGTTCCAGTTGCAACGCTGCGAATACGTGGTCATGGAAGTGTCGTCGCATGCGCTGGAACAGTATCGCGTCAACGGCTGCGATTTTGATATTGCGGTGCTGACCAACCTGGGAAGAGATCATCTCGATTATCACGGTGACCAGGAAAGTTACGCGGCTGCCAAGTCGCGATTGTTTCATGATTTCGAGCTTTCCGGGCGCGTGGTCAATGTTGACGATAGTTTTGGACGACAGGTAAGCGAGTCGGTTGAGCAAGAATCATTGCTGCGATATTCGGTTGAATCCGAGGGCGAGTGCGAAGCCGAGATAAGGCTAATTGCCAGCGAATTGAGCACAAACGGACAGAATATTCATGCTTCGACCCCGCTGGGAGAAGTGACAGCAGTCACTGCTTTACTGGGTCATTTCAATGTCGAAAATACGCTTGCCTGTATTGCCACACTGGTGGCACTGGGTCTCGATCACAATCAACTCGAACTCGCAGTTAAAGACCTAAAGCCGATTCCCGGTCGCATGGAGAAATTTTCTGGCAAGCCTGCTGGCGCGGCT
>JARFPR010000201.1 GCA_029288195.1 Gammaproteobacteria bacterium
GCGGTGTTGAGCATGTCACCAAGCTTACCGCCAATCATTTGTCCCGAAATGCCGTTGGAATGCGCCGCCGGTACCGTGGTAATGGTGACGCCGCCAATCATTCGAGATGCGCCGAAACGAACCAGCTGGGAATTCTTGGGATCACTACCCAGGGCTTTCAATTTGGAGGCGAAAAATTTGGGCATTTCGCTACCGGTCACGATCTTTGCTCCCTTGGCGTGGGCGATACTGGCGGCATTGGTATTCGGCAGCGCGTTTACCGGAAAACTCGTGCTTTTACAGTCACCGTCGCCGGGCGCTTTAATGTGTTTGTCACCCACGTGATCGCCATGCATGTGGCTGACGATTATTACGTCGATTTTACCCAGTCGCGGGTCTTCTGCACCAGCAACGGTGCGACCTGGATCGTAGAGAATTCGAGTTCCATCGGGGTCTTCGAGGACCAGGGCCCGATCGAGTTGGCAAAATTCGCCTTGCTGGCTCCCAAGTGGTGTGATTTTTACGTCAGCCGCCGATGCTGACTGATTGAATAGCAGGACCGACAGTGCGACTGCGACAAAGTAGGGCAGGGATTTAGCGGGTTTCATTTGGATCTCCTAAGGTGATTTTTTCTATTAAAGAATAGTTACGTACTAATTTTCAAAATAGATCATCTCCGATAACTGGTGATGACATGAGTTTTTAAGATCCCGAGACGTCAACCCAGCGTACGCGAGGTTGACGTATCGGGATGGCGATCAGTTGTTTATCAGATCGAGGATTTCATCTCGGCGCTGTTCCATCAGAGCATGATCGCCGCGGGTCTCGACATTCATGCGCAACAGTGGTTCGGTATTGGAAGCCCGCAGGTTGAAGCGCCATTCTCCGAAATCCATACCCAGGCCGTCGGTACGATCGATTTGGTGAGGCAGCTCGGCGTAATGCGCTTCGACTCTTTTTATGACCATGGCAGGGTCGGCGACCGTGGTGTTAATCTCACCACTAACCGGGTAACGTTCGATACGTTCGTCAACCATTTCAGCAAGCGATCGGTTCTGGGTCGAAATCATTTCGCTCAGCAGCAGCCACGGGATCATGCCACTGTCGCAATAGCCGAAATCGCGGAAGTAATGGTGGGCGCTCATCTCGCCGCCATAAATGCCGTTCACAGCACGCATGGTTTCCTTGATAAACGCATGCCCGGACTTGCTTTGCACCGCTTCTCCATGACTGGCCTCGATCAACTCGACCGTGTTCCAGGTCAGGCGCGGATCGTGCACGATGCGTTGCCCCGGATTCTGCTGTAACAACTGCACTCCGAGCAGGCCGACGATGTAATAGCCCTCGATGAAACGGCCGTTGTGATCAAACAGAAAACAACGGTCGAAATCGCCGTCCCATGCGACACCCAGGTCGGCGCCATGCTGCTTGATCGCCTCGACAGTTGCACCGCGTCCCTCCGGCAGTAACGGGTTGGGGATGCCGTTGGGGAAGGTACCGTCGGGATCATGCTGTATCTTGATGAACTCGAAGGGCAGTCGTTTCTCGAGCAGGTCGATAACCGGGCCCGCCATGCCGTTACCCGGGTTGGAAATGATTTTAAGTGGCTTGAGATTATCGAGGTTCCCGATATAACCCAACAGGTGATCGATGTAGTCGCTGGACAAATCGGTCTCTGTAATGCTGCCTTTATGCCCAGGTTCGCTGAAAGATTCTTCCTCGGCAATGCGGCGAATGTCCTCGAGCCCGCTATCGGCGCTCAGGGGTTTGGCGCATTCACGAACGAATTTAAAGCCGTTGTAATCAACCGGGTTGTGGCTCGCAGTGATCATGATGCCACCGTCGAGCTCGAGATGAAAAGCGGCGAAGTAGACCTGTTCGGTGCCGCATAGCCCGAGATCCAGCACCTCGACGCCGCTGTCGATCAACCCGCGGGACAAGGCGTCAAATAGCGCTTCACTGCTCAGGCGTACATCGCGCCCGAGCGCAACCTTTTTCGGTTTGATGAATTCCGCGTAAGCACGGCCGACCCGGTAGGCGATATCGACGTTCAGTTCATCCGGCACCTTGCCGCGTGCGTCGTATGCCTTGAAGCAGTTTATAGGTTTGTTCATGCGGATTCCTTTTGCGAATCGATGTTGGTCAAAATGGGTTTCAGGTATTGCCCGGTATAGGACCGCTCGACCATGGCTACCTGCTCCGGTGAACCAGTGGCAATGATTTCTCCGCCCTTGCCACCGCCTTCGGGTCCGAGATCGATTATCCAGTCCGCAGTCTTGATGACGTGCAGATTATGCTCGATCACGACGATCGTATTGCCGTGGTCGCGTAATCGATGCAAAACGCCTAGCAGCTGTTCGACATCGTGGAAGTGCAGTCCCGTGGTTGGTTCGTCCAGTATGTAGAGCGTGCGCCCGGTATCGCGCTTGGAAAGTTCTCGCGACAGCTTGATGCGTTGTGCTTCGCCGCCAGAGAGCGTGGTCGCGTTCTGGCCCAGGGTGATATAGCTCAGGCCCACATCCATGAGCGTATCGAGCTTGCGCTTGATAACCGGGATGGCACTGAAAAACGTGGTTGCTTCTTCAACCGTCATTGCCAGAACCTGGTGAATCGACTTGCCCTTATAGGTGATATCCAGGGTTTCCCGGTTATAGCGCTTACCCTTGCAGATGTCGCAAGTGACGTAAACGTCGGGCAGGAAGTGCATTTCCACCTTGGTCACACCGTCACCCTGGCAGGCTTCGCAGCGTCCTCCCTTGACGTTGAAACTGAATCGGCCCGGCTTGTAGCCGCGCGAGCGAGCCTCCTGGGTACCGGCGAAGAGTTCACGAATCGGGGTAAACAACCCGGTATAGGTAGCCGGGTTAGAGCGTGGGGTGCGCCCGATCGGGCTTTGATTGATATCGATGACCTTGTCGAATTGATCGAAACCGCTGAAGCTTTCGTAGTTGCCGGCACTGAGATTGCTGCCGTAAATCTCGATCGCGGCAAGTTTGTAGAGGGTTTCATTGATCAGGGTCGATTTACCGGAACCCGAGACCCCGGTAATGCAGGTAAACAGGCCGACCGGCAGTTCCAGCGCCACCGATTTCAGATTGTTACTGGTTGCCCCGTTAATGCGGATCAATTTCTTGTTGTTGGCGGTGCTTCGTTTGTGCGGGATTTCGATGCGACGCGCACCCGACAGGTACTGGCCGGTAACCGAATGGTCCTGGCTTGCAATTTCGGCAGCGCTCCCGGTAGCCACGATCTCGCCGCCGTGAACGCCGGCACCGGGGCCAATGTCAACGATAAAATCAGCAGCCTGTATCGCATCTTCATCGTGTTCGACCACGATCACCGTGTTGCCAAGATCACGCAGAAAGTTCAGTGTCTTCAGCAGGCGTTCATTGTCACGTTGATGCAAACCAATCGAGGGCTCGTCCAGGATATACATGACGCCGACCAGACCGGCACCAATCTGGCTGGCCAGGCGGATGCGTTGCGCTTCGCCACCCGAGAGCGTTTCCGCACTGCGACTTAAAGACAGGTATTCCAGTCCAACGTTGACCAGGAAATTCAGGCGTTCGCGAATTTCCTTGGTGATCTTTGCTGCAATCTCGCCTCTTTTACCACTCAATTCGAGCGTGTTGAAAAACTTGAGCGCTTCGTCGATTGGCAGCTGAGTAATGCTGGCGAGGTTGCGTTCGGCGACAAATACGTGGCGTGCAGCTTCGTTGAGTCGTTCGCCAGCACAGGTCTGGCATGACTGGTTGGACATGAACTTGGCCAGTTCCTCGCGCACCACGCTTGACTCGGTATCGCGGTAGCGACGTTTGAGGTTGGGTAAAATTCCTTCAAATGGATGTTTTTGTACGCGTTGATCGCCACGCTCGTTGCGATAGCTGAATTTGACCTCTTCAGGTGAGCCGTTGAGGATCACATCCTGTATTCGCTGTTCTAACTGGCCAAACGGCAATTCCACGTCAAAGTTAAAATGCGCCGCCAGCGATTGCAGCATCTGGAAGTAATAGCCGTTGCGGCGGTCCCAACCGCGAATTGCACCGCCGGCGAGACTCAGTTCGGGGGATTTGACGACCAGCTTGGGGTCGAAAAACTGCATCGTGCCGATGCCGTCACATTCTGGGCAGGCACCGACCGGGCTGTTGAACGAAAACAGGCGTGGTTCGAGTTCGCTGATCGAGTAACCGCACTCGGGGCAGGCAAAATTAGCTGAAAACCGTATTTCCTCGAAATCGGAGTCCGCATCGAGGCTGGAGACTTTAACGATACCATCGGACAGGTGCAGTGCCGTTTCCAGTGACTCGGCCAGGCGCAGTTTCAGGTCCGGGCGAACCTTGAAGCGATCGACGACCACGTCGATGTTATGTTTTTTACGTAACTCCAGTTTGGGCGGGTCGTCCAGTTCACACAGCTCGCCATTGACCCGGGCGCGAATAAATCCCTGCTTTTGCAGGCTGTCGAATAACTGCAGGTGTTCGCCCTTACGGTTGCTGACGACGGGTGCCAGCAGCATCATGCGCTCGTCTTGCGGTAGCGCCAGGATCTGGTCGACCATCTGGCTAACGGTGCTGGCTTCAAGCGGGAGGTCGTGGGTAGGGCAGCGTGGCGTGCCGACCCGGGCATACAACAGGCGCAGGTAGTCGTAGATCTCGGTGATGGTCCCCACGGTTGAGCGCGGATTGTGCGAGGTCGTCTTTTGTTCAATCGAAATCGCCGGCGACAGGCCTTCGATATGGTCGATATCGGGTTTTTCCATGACCGACAGGAATTGGCGTGCATAGGTCGATAATGACTCGACATAGCGTCTTTGCCCTTCGGCGAATATCGTGTCAAAAGCGAGTGATGACTTACCCGAACCCGATAAACCGGTAATCACGATCAGCTTATCGCGCGGTAAGGTAAGGTCGATATTCTTGAGATTGTGGGTGCGCGCACCGCGAAGTGTAATTGATTCCATTGCCAACGATCAGTGGGGCCAAACCGGAAATTATAACGCTTAGCCCGGAAATCTCATAAGCTTTCTACTGCGACGGTGCCATGCCGCACCCTGCCGGGCTTTCGCTCGGTCAGAGCGCTCGACATAGTTTCGACTATGCCTGCGCAACCTGTCGCCGTCTCGCTACGAAAGCTTATGAAATTTCCGGGCTGGGCACTAATTTTTCGCGCTTTACTCAGAATTAGTTTTCATTGGTTCCCATCCCCCGGCTGAATCGTTAGAATCGCGCCTTTCCATTGCGCCTTGCTTCCCTGGCTGATGCTAGAAACTGAAAAAAGAGCCGCCTTTTCCCTCGCGCTGGTATATGCCCTGCGTATGCTTGGCCTGTTCATGATCCTGCCGGTGTTCAGCCTGCATGCTAATGAATACACGGGCGCAACCCCGGTCCTGATTGGACTCGCAATCGGAATCTACGGGCTTACACAGGGTCTATTCCAGTTACCATTTGGCTTCCTGTCAGATCGGTTCGAACGTAAAGCCGTGATTGTTACTGGACTGCTGATTTTTTGTGTCGGCAGCATCGTGGCGGCGGAAGCCGAGTCAATAACCGAGATTATTGCCGGGCGTGCGCTGCAGGGTCTAGGTGCGATCGCGGCTGCGGTGATGGCGCTTGCGGCAGACTTGACGCGCGAAGAAGTACGCATCCGGATTATGGCGATTATTGGTATGTCGATCGGAGCGAGCTTCATGATATCGATGGTTATCGGACCGGTTATCGCGGCTGAATTTGGTCTGCGCCTATTGTTCTGGATGACCGCAGGGCTCGCGATACTGGGTATCCTGGTGATTGTTTTCGTTACACCGAAGCCTCCTAGCCAGAGCTTTCACCGCGATGCCCAGCTGTCGATCCAGGATGTCGGCCGAATTATCGGTGATATCGAACTGCTTAAGCTTGGATTTGGCGTGTTTGTGCTGCACCTGGTGCTGGCCGCTACATTCGTTGTATTCCCGCTGGTATTGCAGCAAAGCCTGATGATTGAGGAATCCCTGCACTGGCGAACCTATCTGCCGGTGTTCGCGTTGTCGGTGGTGTTGCTATTGCCAATGGTTATCGTTGCGGAAAAATTCCGAAAATCCCATGCCGTGTTCCTGGTCGCGGTATCGATGCTGGTGCTGGCCGAAATCGGCCTGGCCTCGAGCGGTTCCTATGTCACCGCTTTCGTGATGCTGGTGTTGTTTTTCGGCGCGTTCAACTTTCTCGAGGCGATATTGCCGGCGACGGTAACTCGAATTGCACCCGCCGATATGAAAGGCACCGCGATGGGACTGTTTTCGAGCGCGCAATTCCTCGGCGCATTCGCCGGCGGATTACTGGGCGGCATTTTGCTGGGTGCGGGCGACTACGCAACCACGTTTGC
>JARFPR010000213.1 GCA_029288195.1 Gammaproteobacteria bacterium
TGGAAGCCAGCACGATTTCGTGCTTCTTGCGCGGGTTGTAGGCGACATCCTCCGGACGCGAGAATCCGAATGCGCCCAACTCTTCGGCACGATCCCACAGCGTTCTCTGCGTCGGGTAACCGAACTGGTCAAAGCCGGAGGAACCGTCTAGCGAGGCCTCGCCAGGATTTGGTTCGTTATCAATTTCAACCCACTCGCCTTTCAGCTTGCTGCCCGTACCGTTGAAATCAACCGGGGTCGTCGCGCCATCGAGGACCAGCACGTACAACTGGCCGTCGGCCAGGCCATTGCGGCCGAGGAAATCTTGGCCCTCTTTCTCACCGATATACAGGAACAGCGGCGCTGCTTCATCACCGGTATCCGCGAGATCACCTTCGGCAGCGTAGTCGTCCACATCGAAAGGTGAGGAATCATCGGCCAGGATAAAGGCGACTTTGCCCTTCTTCTTGATATTTAGAGCCGTGATGTTCTCCCATGCGCCGCGACCGAAGGCCGGTACTGCCCACAGCTCATTGTTGGCTACATCCAGTGCCCACTCGGCACCTCCGACCGAGTTGAACTCCCCACCGTCTTCCTCGCCGGTGAAGTAAATAATGTCCTCGACGCCGCCTTTCTTGAACTCATCTGGACCAACCAGTTGCGACGAGCAGAAGCGGCTAAAACCGGCAAACTGAGAGCCATCTCCCGGACCTTGACCGAAGCGGGTTGCGAACGGAGTACCAAGGAAACTGGTATCTTCTATTTCGTCGCCGTTCGAATCGTAGATGGTGTGATAAGCCAAACCGGCGTCGACCACCTCGCGACTGTCCTTGTCGATATCAAAGTAAGAAATTCTCGCACCAGAGAGATACACACCACTTGCCATGTAATCATAACCACGAGAGTTTAGCAGTTCGTGATTGGCCAGCACGCGGACGGTGTTGTAGTCAAGTTCATAGGCACCCAGACCATCGAGGATACCCGGCGGGGTGTAGACTCCAATTTCCTGACCGACAGTGAACAACGTGGTGGCGGTCCAGCCATTCTCGCCGGTCACCATTGGGACGAATAAGGGATCGGAGCTACCAGGTTCAGCAGCGTGTGCCTGCATACCTAGCAGAGCAGCGGCAACAGCCGACGCAATCTTGTTTACTTTCATCTAAGTTAGCCTCATTTGGTTGTTAGTAGATTGGAGGGGGAAGATTAACGACGATTTTTTACATAGAGATTAACCTTCCATGATGATTCGGTTACAAAACTGGATACTGCGCCAATGGTTGTATCCCTGAAATTGCTTACGTTGACTCAGCTCCCGTGTTACCACGACAGGAAATCAAACGCCCCGCACTGCTACGAAGAGTCCAGGTCGGTTATTAACAAAGTAAGGGAGAATAGGTTTGACGGGGGTTTTTCCGATGACGAATTTTATTGCGTCTGTGCGAGCATTTTATTCGAGGTATCTATGCCGATGACCGAGATACCCTGCGGATAAAGGGGCAGCGATATGCCACTGCCTATGCCGATCTCGAGTGCGCGGTCTCCGAGACGGACATCGAGTGCGGCGATTGCGAGATGTCGACCCTGATGCAGGCTCAGTCCGAAAACCAGGTCGTAAACCGGGCAAACGTTCGCTAGCCGCGCTGACTCGACGATAGGCTTTGGATACTGCTTCTGTGCTCCCCGTATGAGAGAGTCAGGAATGATGTTTGCGCTTACTTTCCTGATTTATCTTGAAACAGGTTCGCATAGGTTGGGTTGGTTCGGACATTGCTGTAGGTTAACAGCGCTTCCAGTCTCCTGATTTCATCGAGCAGTTGCAGGGTTTGCGTCGAGTGCCCACTACTTGATTCGATGTTTTTGACCTTTTTTCTCAGGCCGGAAATTGAATCTTTTTCCTGATTATCGGGTTTCATGGTGTTGCAGTTCTCCATCGTTTGATTTGAAGTATCCGTGTCTCTTCCGATCGAAAAACGTATCCTGTGTCCAGGCAGGGTGCATATTAGACAATTCAAATTACAAACGAGTAACGAATCGGTAAATTATTTCCGCGCGGACCTATAAACCAAAAAAATCAGTGTGACCCTGGTAAAGTTTTGATCTCCAACTTACTGGAGGTATTTCGCCCAAGCTTTTGTTTAATAGCAAATTTCTTAACCAAATTGAAACACGTTTGTCATTTTCGAGTGCTAGTTTCCATGAAACTAATCACCCGTAACAGCAAATGTGGCAACAAAATATACTGCTTATTGCCGGTTCCCTGATTGTCCTTTACACCCTTCCACGCCTTTGGTCACGCC
>JARFPR010000289.1 GCA_029288195.1 Gammaproteobacteria bacterium
GTAGATTCGAATATTTGCTGAAAGCGGGTATTGTAAGCAGCCCCGAAATTCGGTGGCATGCGTACCCCGATCAGCAGCACCGTTATTGACTGGGACTCGGCAAGCATTACCATCTGCCGCAGGTTTTCCGTGCTCTGCTCGAAACCCAGTCCGCGCAGCCCGTCGTTGCCACCGAGCTCGATAATCAGGTGGGTCGGTTGATGCTCTGCCAGCAATCCGGGCAGGCGTTGCAAGCCGCCATAAGTTGTTTCTCCACTTATGCTGGCATTAACAACGCTTGTTTGCGGAAAACTTGCCCTTATATTGGAGCTGAACAACTGCGCCCAGCCCTGGTCTACCGGTATATTATGGGCGGCACTTAAACTGTCGCCTAGAATCAGGATACCTGTGCTGGATTGATTCGCGTAACCGCTGGTTTGAAGGCCCAGCAACAAGAACAGGACCATGACTGAAGATAACCTCTGCATCGCTTTGAACCAGGTTGGCAAGACCGTTGATACTCCTAATGGAAAGCTTGACATCCTAGACAATATTTCACTGGATGTTAAGTACCAGGAGGCCGTTGTCATCAAGGGTGCCTCCGGTTCCGGCAAAACCACGCTGCTGGGTTTGATGGCAGGTCTCGACCAGGCCAGCAACGGGGATGTGATCCTGTTCGGCGAGAACCTGACGCATCAAAATGAAGAACAGCGCTCCTCGATTCGGGCGGGCAAGGTTGGTTTCGTGTTTCAGTCGTTCCATTTGGTGCAAGGTGCGACCGCGGCTCAAAATGTCATGTTGCCGCTCGAACTGTCCGGCATGGACGATGCCCAGCAACGAGCGATTGCCAGCCTGCAACAGGTAGGGCTGGAAACTAAAACCGATACCCTGGTCGAGCACCTTTCGGGTGGGGAACAGCAGCGGGTTGCAATAGCCCGGGCTTATGCAACCAATCCCAAGGTATTGTTTGCCGATGAACCCACGGGTAATCTCGATGCAGTCACCGGTCGCCAGATCACGGATTTAATGTTCCATCTGCGCGACCAGTCCGGAACAACGCTGGTGCTGGTGACGCATGAACAGGAATTGCTGGAACGCGGGGATCGCCAGATTTTAATCGAGTCCGGGAAACTCTTGACAAATTGATCTGCCATGAAGGTTAAACGCGCCACTATCCATTCCTACTGGTTAATGTTTATTGCCACCGTGATCACTGTTGGCATCGTTACTTCCAGCCAGTTGATTACAGATCGTATCGGATTGTTACTCGACCGCCAGGCGAGTGAATTGCTAGCGGCAGACATGGTCATCGTGTCCAGTAACGAGTTTGCAGGCGATTATCGCGAACAGGCCCGCAAGCAGGGCCTGCAGATCAGTCAAAGTGTCAGTCTTCGCACCGCTATTTTCATCGACGACAACCCGCGCCTGGTTGAATTAAAGGCGGTCGACGAATCTTACCCGTTGCGCGGCAACCTGGAACGGGCTGCGGAAATTACCGGAGAGCGAACGGTCACCACCGAGATTCCCTCGCGTGGTGAAGTCTGGGTCGATAACAAGCTCGCCCCGCTTGTCGGCACAAAAATAAGCCTGGGCGAACAATCCCTGGAGACCCGCTGGTTACTGACCTATGAGCCGGACCGGGGCGGAGCTATTTTCAACCTGGCACCGCGGGTGCTGATGAACATTGCCGACCTGGCCAACACCGGTCTCGTGGTTCCGGGTAGCCGGGTTCGTTACCGCATGATGTTTGCCGGGGCGCAGGCAGATTTAAATCGCTTTAAATCCTGGCTCGGCACTAATCTGAAAGCCGGGGAGGAAATCCAGGATCTTGAAAATGCCCGACCAGAAATGCGCCAGGCGCTAGAGCGTACGCGCAAATTTTTTGCACTTTCGATCGTATTGACGCTTGTAATCGCGATGGCCGCTATCGCAATCACCGCGCGTTACACCGCCAACCAGGAAGCCCCCAAGGTGGCGATGTTGCGGGCCTTCGGAATTTCGCAGATCAGCCTGCTCAGCTATTACCTGCGACAGCTGGGTGCGCTGTGGATTGCGGCAACCGTCGTCGGCGTGCTGGTTGGCTGGTTTACACAGTTCCCGTTGCAGTGGGCCCTGGATGGGTGGTTTGGCCGGACACTGCCACAGGTCTATGGTTTCAGGCCCTACCTGACGGCGTCCCTGGTGGGATTGCTGGCACTGGCGGGCTTCTCGTTACCTTACCTGATCAACGCGACCGCAACCCCTCCGATGCAGGTATTACGTAGCGGCGGTAATCGGCGCTCCTGGATGCGGGGACTGTTGATATCGGGCAGCGCAATCGTTGCCGTGTTCGTGGTCCTGGTGATACTGATGCAAAGCTCGATACTGGCGGTTGCCACGCTCGCGCTGGTGCTCACCTGCGCCCTGGTACTGCCGCTGATCCTGACATGGATGGTGAAAATTCTGCTGGTTTCGTCGAGGCGGCGTTTCTGGTTGCGGCAGTACTTACTAAGCCGCTTACAGGCAACCTCGCGCGGTGCGATATACGTCATGTCCGGGTTCAGCCTGGTGCTGATCGCGATACTTCTGATCGCCGTGGTCAAGGATGAACTGGTCGGTGAATGGGAGGCGCAGCTACCCGAGAATATTCCAAACTATTTCCTGATCAATATCCGCAGCCAGGACGTCGACGGAATCAGGTCATTTTTGCAGGCCCATCAAATTGAGGCGTCGACGCCTTATGCGCTGGTGCGGGCCAGGATGTCGCAAATCAATTCGGTGGATGTCGACAAGATAAAATTTTCTCACCCGGGAGCATCCCACTCAGTAACGCATACCTATAACATGACCTACGCCAATGAATTACCGGACCAAAACAAGATTGTCGAGGGCCAGTGGCTCAACCAAAATCCGGGTCTGCCGCAAGTGTCGGTGGAACAGGGTATGGCTGAAAAACTTGATCTAAAACTCGGTGACCAACTGACGATGACCGTCGGCAGCAAGGTTCTGCAAGCCGAGATCACCAGTATCCGTTCGGTTGTCTGGGAAAATTTCAAACCTAATTTTTATCTGATTACAGAAGCGGAATTGCTCGAATCATTTCCCCAAACCTGGTTGTTGAGTGCCCTGATCGCAGATCACAACAAGGCCGACCTCAAACAGCTTTTGAAAACCTACCCTTCGATCACGTTGCTCGATATCAGCGAGTTGATGGCGCGCGTGCGCGCGATTGTCGACAAGGCCACAGTGGCATTACAATTTTTCTTTCTGTTTGCGCTGGCCTCGGCAACCATCGTGTTGCTGGCGGCGATACAAACCGGTAAACACGAGCGCGAAATTGAATCTTCGCTGCTGCGTGCCCTGAGCGCCCATACCAGTCAGCTATACCGGGTGCATGTGTTCGAGTATACGCTGATGGGTGCGCTGATAGGCTTTTTCTCGGCCTGTTTCGCGAGCCTGGCCGGTTGGGCAATCAGTGTCTATTTCTTCAACATAGAGTTTCAGCTATCACCCGCGGTCTGGATATACAGTCTGGTTTCGGCCTGCCTCGTGTTGACTCTAGCCGGTACCATGGTAAGCCGCAGGGTATATAATATTTCCCCGATGAAAATTTTGCGTTCCTGATCCGGTCAATGGTGAATTCCACCTCCGATAAGCAATTTGTTGCCGCAGTTACCAGCCAGATTGGCTGGGACGATGAGCTTGCCAGCGCGATGGATTATGCGACTGGTGTCAAACACGAAAACAAGAGCCTGCCCCGAAGCATCGATGTTGCCCGGCGGGTGCTGGATCTGGGCAGTGATCGTGATGCGGTTGTTGCGACCCTGCTGAGCGATCCCGCGCTGCGTGATGTGCTTGATATCAAGAAAATCGAAACTGA
This sequence comes from Gammaproteobacteria bacterium, assembly GCA_029288195.1. GTDB lineage: Bacteria > Pseudomonadota > Gammaproteobacteria. The sequence goes on from JARFPR010000289.1 coordinate 3,839, forward strand.
GTTTGGCAAAAAGATTGCCCAGTTGACGCAAGGGGTAAACAAGCTGAATACCCTGAAGGAGGGGACGCAGGCGCGCATCAATACCCCTGAACAGGCCGAGAAGTTGCGGCGGCTGCTGATGGCTATTATCAGCGACGTACGCGTGATGCTGATCAAGTTATGTTACCGCGTGGAACGATTACCACTGCTAAAACATGATGACTACGAACAGCGTCGATGGATAGCGCAGGAAACCCTCGATATATTCGCGCCGCTGGCCAATCGCCTGGGCATGGGACTGCTAAAATGGGAGCTTGAAGACCTGGCTTTTCGAGCTCTGGAACCCCAGGCTTACAAACGTATCGCCAGGCTGCTGGAGGAAAAACGCAGCGAACGCGAGGCGTTTATCGAAAAGTTTATTGCGCGCCTCAAGGATCTGTTGGCAGAGCAGGAACTCAACGCGAGCGTGCAGGGCCGCGTCAAGCATATCGTCAGTATCTGGCGCAAGATGCAGCGCAAGAACCTCGAGTTTCATGAACTGTTTGATGTTCGCGCGGTACGCATACTGGTTGATTCGGTTGCCGATTGCTACGCGGTACTGGGTGTGGTGCACACGACCTGGCAGCATATTCCTGCAGAGTTCGATGACTATATCGCCAATCCCAAGGAAAACGGGTACCAGTCACTGCATACCGCGGTGGTCGCCGACGACGGCAAGATTGTCGAAGTCCAGATTCGTACCGTTGAAATGCATGAAAATTCCGAACTTGGCGTTGCCTCGCACTGGCGCTACAAGGAAGGTGCGAGACTTGACCAGCGCATGGAATCCAATATTGCGCAGATGCGTGATTTGTTGCAGGGCTCCGCCGAAGAGGTATCGGATGCTATTTCAGAAATATCGACGGAACTATCCAATGATCGGGTCTACGTGTTTACGCCTACCGGGCAAATTGTCGATATTCCGCAAGGTGGGACTCCGCTTGATTTCGCCTACAGCATTCACTCGGAGGTCGGTCACCGTTGTCGGGGAGCCAAGGTTAATGGGCGCATTGTCAACCTGACAGCAGTATTGGAAACGGGTGACGAGGTCGAAATTCTGACGACCAAGGAAAGTCGTCCCAGTCGCGACTGGATGAACAAGAACCTGGGTTTCATCAAGTCAGCGGGAACGCGGTCCAAGGTTCGCAACTGGTTTAACCACCAGGATTTTGAGCAAAACCTGCTGGATGGCAAAGCGATCTATGATCGGATTCTGAGTAAGTACTCGATTCATAACGCGAATTTAAAAGACCTGGTATCGCATTTTAAACGCAAGGATACTGACCAGTTTTTTGCCGACATCGGCCGTGGGTTGATAACTTCGCCCCAGATCCTGGGATACCTGCAAACAGAACCCGAGCAGGATCCTTTCAGGAAAATTAAAAAAGAAACCAGGCCCCCGACCTCGAAGGATGAAGTCAGTATTCATGGGGTCGGTAACCTGATGACCCAGTTTGCGCAGTGCTGCAAACCCGTGCCAGGTGATTCGATTATTGGTTTCATAACGCTTAACAGCGGTATTTCGATTCACAAGCGCAGTTGTTCGAACATTCTCGCGTTACCGGAGGAGAAGCGTCCGCGCCTGATCGAAGTTGAATGGGGCCATCAAAACGGTTCGGTTTACCCGGTTGAAATTACCATGACTGCCTACCAACGCACAGGCCTGATGCAGGATATCAGTACGATTCTGGCAAACTTGAAAATTAATCTACTGAATATCAATTCCAACACCAACCAGGCGGAGCAGATGGTCTATACCCGTCTTACCATGGAGATTCACAGCGTCGATGAGCTAGTGCTTATTATTGACAAGCTTTCACAATTGCCTAATGTTCAAGACGTCAAGCGAATCGCCTGAAGGGCGGCGGATAACGACAGTGGCAGTGGGAGAAAACAAGGCAGTAGTCAATCGGCGATTTTGTATAGCCCCGATGATGGATTGTTCGGATCGACACGCGCGTTTTTTCCTACGCCTGTTTTCTGATCATGTCCTGTTGTATACCGAGATGATTACCGCGGCTGCTATCTTGCATGGTGACCGTGACCACCTGCTCGAGTTCAACGAGGAAGAACATCCCCTGGCCGTTCAACTCGGCGGCTCCGATCCGGAACAGCTTTTCCGCGCCGCCCGTATTTGTGCCGAATACGGTTACGATGAAATCAATTTGAATTGTGGATGCCCCAGTGACAGGGTCCAGTCCGGCAGCTTCGGCGCCTGTTTAATGCAGGATCCCTCGTTGGTGGCCGATTGCGTGGGGGCGCTAAGATCGGCAACATCGTTGCCGGTTACGGTGAAGCACCGGACCGGTATCGACCAGCAGGATGATTACGAAATTTTCGCTGGCTTTGCCGGGGCCCAGATCGACGCCGGGGCACAGGCGCTCATCGTGCATGCCCGCAATGCCTGGTTGCAGGGACTCAGCCCGAAACAAAACCGGGAAATTCCACCACTGAAGTATGACTGGGTCTACCAGCTCAAACGGGATTTTCCGGATCACGAAATTATTATAAACGGCGGGATAAAAACGCTCGAAGCCTGCTGCGAACATTTGCACCATGTTGATGGCGTCATGCTGGGTCGTGAGCCCTACCAGAACCCCTATCTACTGCATAATGTAGACCAGGTGATTTTCGATCAGCCACGGGCGGAAGTCCCGAGTCGGATCGCAATGCTGCATCGGGTATATCCTTACATCGAGCAGCAGCTAGGGCAGGGTATGCCGCTAACCCACATGGTGCGCCATATAATCGGCTTATTTCACGGTGAGCCTAATGCCCGACGCTGGCGTCGTTACCTGAGCGAAAACGCCCATCGCAACAAAGCGGATATCGAAATACTTTACCAGGCAGAGAGGCTGGTAAGCTGAAGCGACCTGATGCGGAAAAACCTGCGCTACCTGATCCTGTTGCTCATCCTGCTGTTCGTGGCGGTTAACGAGGCCCTGAACAAAACACGCTCCACGAGTTGGGAGAATCCACTTTGGGTCAGGATCTACGCGGTGAATGGAGATGGCCGTGAGGCATCCGATAAATATATAGATTCACTGACTACGGACAGCTTCGAGGCGGTAGAAAAATTCGTCAACCGTGAAGCCAGGCGTTACGGAATCAAGATCGATGCGATCGATGTCGAGTATAACGGGCGCCTGCAGTCGGCTCCGCCAATGCCCCCCTCCACGCAAAGCCGGTTGGGAAACATCTGGTGGAGTTTGAAGTTCAGGGCCTGGGCCACTTATCGAGCCTGGAATAGCGACCGCGACGCAGGTGATATTGAACTGTTTGTCAGCTACTACGATATCGCAACCACACAATCGCTGCGTCATTCAGTCGGTTTGCAGGGTGGGCTCATCGGCATCATTAACGCCTTTGCCGACCAATCCTACCAGGGCTCTAACCAGGTAGTAATCGCGCATGAATTCATGCACACCGTCGGCGCGACGGATAAATATGCCCCCAATAACCAACCGATACTTCCCCAGGGCTATGCCGAGCCCAGTCGCGATCCCCTTTTCCCGCAGCACAAGGCTGAAATAATGGGGGGTCGGATCCCGCTTTCGATGCGGGATTCACAGATGCCCGAGTCTTTGAAACAGGTAGTCGTTGGAATACAGACTGCCGCCGAAATCAATTGGCTCGCAGACTAGCTGTCAACTGTTGCGCAGATAAACATAACTGGCCCCTGCGGCACCATCTCGGGGCAGTGCGGGGCACCAGGCGAGAACCTGTGACTGGTTTGCCAGCCAGCGCTGCACCAGCGGTTTGAGTACGGCATCGCTTTGCGAACGATAACCCTGGCCGTGGATGATCAAGACCACCCGATAACTGTTTTGCAGCGCGTCGTTTAAAAAGGCTTCCAGCGCTGCCAACGCGTCGACCTGTCGGTAGCCGTGTAAATCGATTCTGGACTCAGGCCGGATCATGCCTTGCTTTATTTTACGTTGCAGCTTCTTTTGCAAACCGGAATTGAAGTGCGTATCGCGAGTCGGAGTGGATTCGGCTGGAAAGCCGGTTTCCTGCGATTCGATACCAGGCCTTTTTGTCCTGGGGGCAGGTTTTTTGCGACTGCGCTGTTGATAGACGTTGACGCGATCGTTATGCAGTCGTTTAACCCCGGGAATCAGCTGGGCAAATTCGGAATCGTCATCGTCGTCGTTCATCGAGTTATCGCTAACCGGGAAGCAAATTTCCCGTATTTTATCCGAAAATGTTCTCGGACCTGCATTCAAATCATATAGAATTCCATTCCGATGCATATACTCATTACTAATGATGACGGTTATCTTGCGCCGGGCATTCAGATTCTTGCGCGGGAGCTCGAGCGGGTAGCGGAGATTTCTATCGTTGCCCCGGATCGAAATAAAAGCGGGGCCAGTAACTCGCTGACCCTGATGCGTCCATTGCGGGTTGAGCAAGCTTCGGATGGCAGCTATTACGTCGACGGAACGCCGACCGATTGTGTTCACCTGGCACTATCGGGTTTGCTCGAAAACGCCCCCGATATGGTGGTTTCGGGAATCAATGCCGGCCCCAATCTTGGCGATGACGTACTTTATTCGGGTACCGTGGCGGCGGCAATGGAGGGCCGATACCTGGGCCTGCCGGCTATCGCGGTATCGCTAGCCGGTAAGCCGGCGACCCATTTTCACACGGCGGCGCAAATTACCCGGCGTATGGTCGAGAAACTCACCCAAAGTCCACTACCCGACGATACCCTGTTGAATGTTAATGTTCCTGATATACCGATTGACGATATTGCCGCGATTCAGGCAACCCGCCTGGGATTCCGACACAAGGCTGAATCCATGGTAAAGCAGCATGATCCCTATGGCCGACCGATATACTGGGTTGGCCCTCCGGGCGAGGCGCAAGATGCCGGCGCGGGTACCGACTTCTACGCGGTCGAACACGCCACTGCTTCGATCACCCCGATGCAAATTGATTTGACCCGTCATAACGGTATCGAGCCTTTACAAAACTGGCTGGCAGCACTGTGAGTCCTTCGGACCGGGAGCACCAGGGAATCGGGATGACATCCCAACGCACGCGCGATCGTCTGATCAAGCGCCTGCGAGAACAGGGCATTTACAATGAACAGGTGCTTGATGTTATCCGTCGTGTGCCACGGCATTTATTTGTAGACGAGGCGCTAGCCCACCGGGCCTACGAGGATACGGCACTGCCAATTGGCTACGGGCAGACAATATCGCAGCCTTATATCGTCGCACAAATGACCCAGCTATTGCTGGAGGACGGCATGCCTAACTCGGTGCTTGAAATTGGCACCGGTTGTGGCTACCAGACCGCAGTGCTGGCGAATATTTTTCCGCAGATTTATAGTGTCGAGCGAATTGAAGCATTATATCTGCTGGCCAAAAAACGACTTTCCGAACTCGAACTTTATAACGTTCAGCTGCGTTACACCGACGGCATCGAAGGCTGGCCGAATCCCAGTTACCGGTTTGATCGTATTATTATGACTGCCGCCTGCAGCGAGATACCCGAGGCGTTGGTAGGGCAACTGAATGAAGGCGGTATCATGGTGTTACCTATTGATAACGGTATTGACCAGACCATGACCAGGATAACTCGTGGCAGGGAAGGGTTGATGAGTGAATCCCTTGAAAAAGTAGTGTTCGTGCCGCTGCTGCCGGGATTGAACTAGTGCAGGTTTTTGAAAAGATATACCTCGGAGTCATGCAATTCTCGCGTCGCCGCCAGGCCCCGTACTATCTATCGCTACTCAGTTTCTTCGAATCTTTCATTCTGCCCTTTCCTCCGCCCGACGTGATGCTGGCACCGATGGCACTGGCGCGGCCATCGCGGGCACTGCATTTAGCTGCGCTCACCCTTGTTTTTTCTGTTCTGGGAGGTCTCGTGGGCTACGCAATTGGTGCCTTCCTGTTCGACCAGGCCGAACCCTATATAAATAGCTGGGGCTACCAGGCAAGATTTGAAACCGTCATTGGATGGTTCGGTGAATGGGGTTTCTGGGCAGTGCTGGTGGCTGGATTTTCACCGGTTCCGTACAAGATTTTTACCATCGCTGCTGGGGTGTTGAATCTTGCGATCATTCCGTTCCTGTTGGCATCGATTATCGGACGCGGTGCGCGATTTTTTCTGCTCGCCTGGTGCCTGGCAAAATTTGGGCCGGCAATTGAACCTAAGTTAATCAGGTATATCGAATATATCGGATGGGCCATCGTCGTTGCATTGCTAGTAGCGATTGGTCTGTATAATTTTACTTCTTAGAAATTGATTCATGAAATCAGCTTTTGCTATCGCCTTTGCCACATTGCTGCTGGTTTCCTGTGTTACGGTAAAACCACAGACTACTGTTTCACGCGGGGCTGGCTGGTATACGGTAAAGCCAAGCGATACGCTTTATTCGATAGCCTGGCGCTACGGGCTCGATTACAAGCAGTTAGCCAGCTGGAACAAGATCAGCGTGAATACGCCAATTCACCCCGGACAGCGCCTGCGCTTAATAAGACCCAGCGGCCAAACCGTTGCCACTACCAAGCGAAGCAGTAGTAACAAGTCGGCTACTAAACCTAAGCCCAAGGCAACTACCAAGTCCAAAAATACTCAATCCAGTAGTCGCAATCCATCGAAATGGATCTGGCCGACCAAGGGTAAACCACTGAATACTTTTCTTGCCTCTGATCTCGATCGGCGCGGCATCGACATCGCCGGAAAACGCGGACAACCGGTGCGCGCGGTTGCAGATGGCAGGGTGGTATATAGTGGCAATGGTTTGGCCGGTTATGGTAATCTGATCATTATCGAACACAGTGATACTTTTCTAAGTGCTTATGCCTAATGTCAAGAACGCCTGGTGCAAGAGGGAAGCACGGTTAAGGCAGGAAAAGGGGTAGCTAAAATGGGAAGCAGTGACACCACCGCTAAGTTGCATTTTGAAATCAGGCGAAATGGCAAGCCGGTAGATCCGATGAAGTAACTACCTAACAAATAAAGGAACTTCCGAATGACCAAATCGACCGATAAGTCACTTATCGAAGATACCGAAATATCGCCTGAAGACCTGGTGGAGGATCTTGTTGAAGATGAGGAAGCCGCTGATCTGGAAGATGCCGACGACGACGAAGAGGACGAGGATGAAGTCGAAGGAGTCACATCTGTCGAAGTAAGTGATGAAGACGCCACCGAGAGCGAAAAATTTGTCGAACGGCGCAAGCCGGAGACGGATCGGCGCAAGACAACCACGCGGCGCACATCGGATGCGGATCCGACACGACTCTATCTTAAGGAAATTGAAGTTTCACCGCTATTGACTGCGGAAGAGGAAGTTTATTATTCGCGGCTTGCGTTAAAGGGTGATACCGCGGCGCGCGATAAAATGATCGAATGCAATCTGCGCCTGGTGGTCAAGATCGCAAGGCGCTATATGAATCGCGGGCTGGCACTACTCGATCTGATTGAAGAAGGGAATCTCGGCTTGATCCGTGCGGTCGAAAAGTTTGATCCCGAGCGGGGATTTCGTTTCTCGACCTATGCGACCTGGTGGATCCGCCAGACTATCGAGCGCGGCTTGATGAACCAGACGCGTACCATCCGTTTACCGATTCATGTCATCAAGGAATTAAATACCTATCTCAGGGCGGCGCGAAAACTTACCCAGGAACTCAATCGTGAAGCGACACCTGAAGATGTCGCCCAGCTGTTGAAGAAACCGGTGAAAGATGTAGAGAAAATGTTCAAGCTTGCCGATCGTGTTTCTTCTTTCGATATTCCAATGGGCGGTGAAGGCGAGCGTCCGCTGCTCGACGTTATTCCCGATGACAATAATGCAGATCCGTCCGTTATCCTGCAGGATGAATCCGTGATTAAGCATCTTGATAACTGGCTGGACGAACTCGATGAAAAGCAGCGCGATGTCGTGGTGCGTCGTTTCGGCCTGCGTAATCACCCGCGCGGGACCCTGGAAGAGGTGGGGCTCGAACTGGGCGTTACCCGTGAGCGCGTGCGCCAGATCCAGATGGATGCGCTGCGCAAGTTGCGGCGCATACTCGAGCACAGCGGCTACTCCCGCGAAAACGTCATCGAAGAATAACCCGCCCCCTCCGCTCCTGATTCCACGCACCAGTCTAAATAATCCAGCCCAGCGCTGCTCCGGCAGAATACTTGCAAGAGACGCTCCCAACCGGCGCGAGCGCCGGTTGGTCCATCCATGGAATCGCTTGGAGCGCGGCTTCCCTGCCGCGCTACACTCTTGCAAGCATTCTGCCGGAGCAGCTTGATATGTAAGAGGCATCCGATATAACCCTTCGTGACGTAAAGACTGGGTGCTGAAAAAGCCTCGATTTTGATGGGTCAGGCCGCATGGATGCGGCCTGAGGCGAGCCGAGACATGGATGTCGCGGTCCGGCGTCCCGGGTCTCGCCGTGCCCTTCAAAATCGACGCTTTTTCAGGAAGCCGAAGGCCACCCAGTCAGTCACGAAGGGTTATATCGGATGCCTCTGGGGGAAAGGTATAAAGCGGGCAGGGTTTGTGGGGTGGGAGGGGATTAGGGGTTGAGGATGATGGCGGCGGTGACATCGCGGTCTTCGGCGACGAGGATGTTGAAGGTACGACACAGGGCACCGTTATCCATTACCTCGAGACCTATGCCCTGTTCGCCGAACAAGGCGAATATTTTCGAATCCGGAAACATCTGGCGCTCACCGGTACCGAGCAACACCACGGTCGGCTTTGATTCGAATATCGGCGCCAGGTTTTCGGGGTTGAGTTGCTGCAGCGAAGAAACCGGCCAGGGGCATAAAATAGAATCGGCCGTCATTACCAGGCTTTGACGATAGATGTCGTCATTCACACTAATGGTATCCACGTCGTAGGCGGTAATTCGATGACGGCTGGTAATGATGTCTTCAGCGAGGGGCATGTGCGGCAGAATAATGTAAATAAGGGTCCTGATCAACGCTGTCTATTTGCGGCTTGCGGTTGACAGCCGAGTGTAGTTTTCTTACTGTTGCCCGTTCGAAAATTCCCTGCGACGATTTCTGGAGACTTGATTGAAACCGGTAAAACTGGGCTTACTTGGTGTGGGTACCGTGGGTGCCAGCACCGCGATGGTGCTAAAGAATAACGCTGCCGAAATAGCGCGTCGAGCAGGGCGCAAAATCGAAATCATCCAGGCATCCAGGCGTTCTGTCGCTGCTGGCATGCCGGCTGGTAGTGGTGATATCAGCCTCGTCGAAGACCCGTTTGAAGTCGTCAATAATCCCGAAATCGATATCGTAATCGAACTCATTGGTGGATACGACCTGGCACTCGAACTGGTGATGCGGGCCATCGATAACGGTAAGCACGTGGTGACCGCCAACAAGGCGCTGATCGCGTTACACGGTAACCAGATTTTCGCCGCGGCCCAGCAAAATGGCGTTAATGTCGTTTTTGAAGCCGCGGTAGCGGGGGGCATTCCGATCATCAAGTCGATACGCGAGGGTTTGAGTGCGAACCACATCCAGTCGGTTGCCGGAATAATCAACGGCACGGGTAACTTTATTCTCACGGAAATGCGCGACAAGGGTCGTGATTTTAACGATGTATTGCGCGAGGCGCAGGACCTGGGCTATGCCGAAGCGGATCCAACCTTTGATGTCGAGGGAATCGATGCGGCCCATAAACTCTGTATCCTGGGGTCGATTGCGTTCGGGATTCCGTTGCAATTCGATGCCGTTTATACCGAGGGAATCAGCGATGTTTCCACGGAGGACGTGGTCTACGCCAACCAGCTTGGTTATCGCATCAAGCATCTAGGTGTTGCACGCCGCACCGAAGCCGGTATTGAAATGCGGGTACATCCAACCTTGATACCGGAAAAAAGATTGATCGCCAATGTCGACGGCGTCATGAACGCAGTCCTGGTGCAGGCCGACAGGCTTGGGCCTTCGCTTTACTATGGTGCCGGGGCCGGAGCCGATCCAACCGCTTCTGCCGTGATTGCAGATATTATCGACGTCGCCCGCACCATAACCACAGATGCACAAAACCGGGTTCCGCACCTGGCGTTTCAGCCTGATCAAATTGTCGATATTCCGATTTTGCCGATCACCGAGATTCAAACCGCCTACTATTTGCGCCTGCGCGTCGATGACCGCCCCGGCGTTTTGGCTGAAATAACCCGCGTCATGGGTGACAAGAAAATATCCATCGAAGCGGTATTGCAGAAGGAGCCGGAATCCGGAGTGACGCAGGCAACGATTATCATGCTGACGCAAAAGATTCGTGAACATCAAATGGTGGATGCAATTGACGAGATAAAACAGCTTGAAGCCGTGCATGGTGATGTCCATCGAATTCGCGTAGAGACCCTGGATGGCGATTAAAGCGGGAGTATCGGGGCCGTGCCAGTCGGTTCGGTAACCAGGCTTCGATCAGGTGACCTGGCTCGACTGGAAAACCTGTTGCGCAGTCATCATTTACCTACCGAGGATTGTGCTGAACAAACGCATATCTTCTACGGAATTTTTGATCAGGACGACCTGGTTGCTGCGGGTGGTCTTGAACCGGCCGCGAACTACGCACTGCTGCGTTCGGTAGTCGTGCAGGAGCGGTATCGCAATCTTGGCCTGGCACGCGCCGTGTCGGAATTTTTAATCAACCAGGCCCGTTCCGAGGGCCGGAAAGCTGTCTACCTGCTTACCGAGACTGCCGAGACATACTTCGAAAAGCTCGGTTTTTCCAGGCTTGATCGAGCACAGGTACCGCTCGAAATCAGGCAAACCCGTCAATTCGCATCGCTTTGTCCGGATACTGCCAGTTGCATGGTCATGAGCTTATCTCCGAACTGACAAGCGCCGGGGGTGCAGTAATATGAAACACCATTTCTTCGGTATATTATTTGGCAATTTGAATGCGATGGCAATGGAACCCCTCGGTCATATTGCCGGGCTGGGATCGGCAGTCATTGGGTTTGTATCAACCTTGATCTCGGTATTTTTTGGATTCGTAATTGCCAATGCCTATGACGGCACCGTGCTTCCGTTGGTAAGCGGATTCGCGATACTCGGGTTGGCGGGTCTACTGATTATGCGATGGACCGAATCCGGGCTCGCCGCGGAAGCCTAATTAACGGGTTCCAGGAATTTTAGAATCTCGCTTTCAATTGCCTGCTTTTCAACGACGTCTGGGTGGGCAATTGGCTTTTCAAACAGGTTCGCTATGGTTTCCGGGACCTCTATACCTGCTGCTGCGGCAACCGATTCCAGTGCTTGTTGATCGGAGTCCGGTTCGGTCCCATTGATTGCATTGTCCATAACCGAGGCGAATTTTGTCCATTCCGCAGTTGAATAAATTATATTAACTCGATCCCTGAACTGCGCCGACTGGCAGGTTTTAAAGCAGGTAGCCGTATGCGGGTCTACAAGGTAACCCTTCGCAAATGCCTCGCGGATATATTGTTTGCCTTCCTCATCCGCACAAAAATCGGCCGCGAAAATAGCTTTGATCTGTGCATGCTCCTGCGGCTCGAGCTGGTAATAACCCTGGTCGTCGAGTTGCTGCATCAGGTCCCGGGTGCGTTCCGCGCCGAACAGGTCGAACAGCACGCGTTCGACATTTGAGGATTTAAGAATATCCATCGCAGGTGAGGTTGTCGTGATCAGGTCACGATTGCTGAGATCGTAGCGTCCGCTATCGATCCATTCGGTGAGCACGTTATTGGCGTTGGAAGCGATTACAATTTTTTCGATTGGCAGGCCGAGACGATGGGCGTAATAGGCACCGAGCGCATTACCGAAATTGCCGCTAGGAATATGCAGCACGACCTGCTCACCTGGCTCGATTGCCTGTTGTCTTACCAGCGCCAGGTAACAGTGAAACTGGTACAGCATCTGGAAAATTATGCGTCCGAAATTAACCGAGTTGGCGGCTGACAGGGAAATATCCAATGCAGCCAGGCGTCGGTTAAATGTTTTCGAAGACAGCAGGGATTTTAGCGCCGATTGGGCATCGTCAAAATTACCATGGATACCGATAACCTTGATATTGCTGGCCGCCTCGGTAACCATCTGCAAACGCTGCACGTCGGAGGTCCCGCCATCCGGATACAGGCAGACAACACGGATATTGGCACGATCGCGAAAAGTCTCCAGCGCGGCGGGACCGGTGTCCCCGCTGGTCGCGGTCAAAATCAGGTAATGCTGGTCTTGTTGTTGTGCCAGCGCCGATAGAATCAGGCCAAAAGGCTGCAATGCCATGTCCTTGAAGGCGCGGGTTGGTCCATGATATAGCTCGCTGACAAATAACTTTTTATACAGTCTGACGACCGGTACCGGGTCGGTCGCATCATCAAAGCGATCGTACAAATCGAGCGCCTGTTGCAGGATCTGCGTATCAATGTCGACATCCAGATGCTGTAACAGGGCCAGGGCCAGCTCCTTGTATGAACTATGTAAATGTTCGGCCAGGAATTCGGGGCCAAGCGCCGGCATGGTTTCGGGGCTGTAAATTCCGCCGAAAGAAGCAATTGGTGACAGCAGTGCGGCGGAGAAGCTCACGCGTGCGTCACGAGTGCTGTCATTGCCTCGGGTTTCGGTGAAATTCATGCGGGGCCAGGGGTTGCTAAAGCTGAAAACAAGCGAATTATATCTGGCTACCCTGGCCTAACAAGCTGTTTTACAAGGAAAACACGCTAAAAGCGCCCAAATACTCGATAACAGGCCGCATTTCCCTTCTACTAAACTGAATTTATGCGTAAAATTCGCCGATTGACCCGGTTGACTGTCCAGGCCGGGGAATCATGTTTGGCCGAGCCAGAGTACCCGTGTCTAATCCGATGTCTGCAACCGAAAAAATTAATTTACTTGATTTCAATCGAAATGCACTCGAAGCGTTCTTCGTTTCCAATGGAGAAAAACCGTTTCGCGCCCGGCAATTGATGCAATGGGTACATCAGCGCGGCGTCACCGACTTCAGCCTGATGACGGATATGTCCAAAAGCCTGCGCGAGTTTTTAAGCGCAAATTGCTGTATCGAACGTCCCGGGATACTTGCTCATCAACGCGCCTCTGATGGCACGCGCAAATGGTTGCTCAGCGTCGATGATAGCGACAACGCGATCGAGTGTGTATTGATCCCGGAAAAGTCACGCATGACTTTATGCATTTCGTCACAATTGGGTTGTACCTTGAATTGCAGTTTCTGTGCGACAGCAAAACAGGGATTCAATCGCAATCTCACGACCGCTGAAATCATTGCCCAGCTGCACTTTGCCCATCACAGCCTGTTGGCAGAAGGATATGCGCAGGGTGTCACTAACGTGGTGATGATGGGTATGGGCGAGCCGCTACTTAATTTCGATGCGGTCATCGCCGCGGTCGATATGATGTGTGATGATTATGGATATGCACTGAGTAAACGACGAGTGACGATTAGCACCGCCGGTGTGGTTCCGGCAATGGAAAAACTCGAGCAGGCGACCGACGTTGCGCTGGCGGTATCGCTGCACGCGCCTAATGATCGTCTGCGCAATCAACTGGTACCGATAAACCGCAAATACCCGATTCGGGAATTATTACGCGCCTGCCACTGTTATATTGATGGCTACAGGAGCCGCAAGATAACTTTTGAATACGTTATGCTGGATGGTGTTAACGACAGTCTCGAGCACGCGCGTCAACTGGTGGAGCTTATCAGGGATATCCCCTGCAAGTTGAACCTGATTCCTTTCAATCCCTATGAGCATGCCATCTACCGGTGCTCCGAGCAGGAGACGATCGACCGTTTTCGCAACTATACCGCGAGCAAGGGAATAGTGACCGTAACCCGGCGTGCGCGTGGCGATGATATCGATGCCGCTTGCGGGCAATTGGTAGGTGCTTTTCATGATCGAAGTCGGCGCAGTGAAAAGTATCAGCTAAGTTTGAAGGAAATAAAGGGGGTACGACTTGCAAACTAATAGACTAATCATGTTATTGCTGGTGTCGGGATTGCTCCAGGCCTGTGTTGCGGTAGATCCCTCGAAAGGCAGGAACGAAGAGGCAAGCGATGTGAACACCGAGATGGGGCTCGGATACCTGCAGCAAAATAATTATGAATTGGCCAGTGAAAAGCTTCTAAAGGCGCTCAGGCAGAATCCGGAATCGGTAAAAGCGAACTACGTTTACGCCGTGCTTCAGGATAAGCTTGAGCAAAATGAGTTGGCCGAGTTCCACTATCAAAAGGCCACTGAACTGGATCCCAAGAATTCGGAGGCAGCCAATAATTTCGGGGCCTTCCTGTGCCGCAACAACCGACAACTGGAGTCGGAAAAATACTTTAACCTAGCGCTCGAAAATCCACTCTACAAAACGCCCGAATATGCATATACCAACGCTGCGATCTGCATGTTGCAAGTAAACGAGCTACAGCGAGGCAAAGAATACCTGCGCAAGGCAATTGCTGCTAAAAGCGATTTCGGTCCTGCCCTGGTGTCGTTGGGTGACGTGCTTTACCAGGAAGGGGATTACAGCAATGCAAAGATTTATCTCGATCGTTTTCACCTGACCTCCAAGCCCACTGCGAGGAGCCTGTGGCTTGCGATCAGAAATACTCTCGAACTGGATGAACAGGGAGATATAGAAGAACTGGCACAGCGCCTTGAAACAGAGTTTCCTGACTCCCAGGAATACGCTGAATGGAAGCAGATTCAGTAGCATGAACGCAGCAGAAAAAAAACATGGGCATGAAACGCGCCAGACCGGTATCGGTCCCGGTGAGCGCCTGCAGGCAGCCCGGATAGAGCAGGGTCTTACACTTGACGATGTCGCAGACCGCATGCATCTGAGCCTCAGTATTGTGAAGGCCATCGAAGACAATAACTTCGAAGAGATTACCGCCCCGATTTTCGTTAAGGGATACCTGCGCGCCTACGCTCGTATCGTTTCGTTGAATGAAGATGAAATGATACTGCAGTACCTTGACTTCTACTCGGAAGAAGATCCTCCGATAAGCTCGACCAGCAACATTCTACCCGAACTGTCGATTGGCGATGCCCGCATCAAATGGACCACCTACCTCGTGATTCTAGTGCTTGGCGTGTTGCTTGTGGCCTGGTGGTGGAACAGGGAACAGAACAGTGAAGTGCCTATTTCGCTGGATTCGCAATCCACGGAACGACTCTCGTCAACCGATGCGGACGTTATCGATAGCGAAATCGAAGCAGTATCTGAAGACCCCACGGCAACAATCACCGCCAACGAGGTAGAGTCTTCGCAACTGGAATCGGCAGAACGGGTAGCTATCGAACCAGCCGAAACGGCAGAACCGGCAGTTACCGAACCGGTAGAATCTCCCGAATCAATAGCTGTCGAAGCGGAAGAGGTATCAGAGCCTCCTGCCCCTGAACCCGTCGCCGTTGAAGCCGAGATCGTGGAGCCCGTCGACGGGTCATTGGAACCAACATCGACTGTGCCTGCCGAACCTGCTCGCCTGGCACCCAGCGGTTCTGACAAGTTGATAATTACCGTAAGTGCAGATACCTGGGCGGACGTGAAAGATACCAACAACTACCAGCTGGTCTATGATTTATTGCGCGCCGGCGAATCGGTGGAATTGTTAGGGGAGGCGCCTTTTTCAGTTTTCCTCGGTAATGGCAATGGAGTTGAAATCAGGTTCAATGATGACGCGGTAGATGTTTCCAGGCGCATACGTGATGACAATACTGCGCGCCTGAAAATAGGTAACTAGACCGGGGTAAAGCGTGGCAGATCAAATACAGGTCATTCGCGGAATGCACGATATTCTGCCAGCCGACATGCCTGCCTGGAATCAGCTCGAAGACGCTTACAGGGCCCTGGCTGAATCATATGGCTATCGCCAAATTCGCACACCGATCGTCGAGAAGACTGCGTTATTCGCGCGTTCAATCGGTGAGGTCACCGATATCGTCGAAAAGGAAATGTATAGTTTCGAGGATCGCAATGGCGATAGCCTGAGTTTGCGCCCGGAGAACACGGCGAGCGTGGTGAGAGCGGGTTTGCAGGCTGGATTGCTGCATGACCAGCAGCAAAGATTATGGTACTGCGGCCCCATGTTCCGACATGAACGACCGCAGAAGGGACGCTATCGACAATTCCACCAGCTTGGCGCCGAAATTTTCGGAATCGCGGGTGCCGATATCGAGGCTGAACTGATTCTGCTGGCTGCAAGATATTGGCAACGCCTGGGCCTCGACGCCATCGATCTGCAAATAAACAGCCTTGGCAGTAGCCGCTGTCGGCAGAAATTTCGAACCGTTCTGGTCGAGTATTTTCGTGACCATTACCAGTCCCTGGACGAAGACAGCCAGCGCCGACTCGAAACCAACCCGCTGCGGATCCTGGATAGCAAGAATGTCGAGATGCAAAGCATGATCGAGGCGGCGCCAACATTGCAGGACAGCCTGGACCAGGAATCACGTGATCATTTCAGTCAGCTCACCGAAATTCTTGATCAGACGTCGGTTTCGTATCAAGTCAACCTGCGCCTGGTCAGGGGACTGGATTACTACTGTCACACGGTGTTCGAATGGGTGACCGATACCCTGGGTGCGCAGGGTACCGTGTGCGGAGGTGGACGCTACGATGGTCTGGTTGAGCAGCTCGGCGGCAAACCAAACTATGCGGCCGGCTTTTCGATGGGGTGCGAACGACTCATCGCGATGTTGCATGACCAGGGGAAGGCGGATACAGAATCCGGTTGCGATGTTTACCTGCTGATGCGCGGTGACAACAGCGTCGCCAGGGCACAGCAAATCGCCGAGTCCATACGCGACCAGATGCCGGGGCTGGAACTGGTTGTCCATGCTGGTGGGGGCAGCTTCAAAAGCCAAATGCGCAAGGCCGACAAATCAGGCGCGCGGATTGCCCTGATACTTGGCGAATCTGAAATGGAGGCCGGAACCGTGGCTGTCAAGTTCCTGCGCGATGACAGATCACAAGCAGAAATTTCACAAGCGGACGTAGTGACTCAACTGGCGTCGCTACTGGATTAATTATCGAGAGGACATCAATGGAAACCGAAGAAGAACAGGTTGAAAAGCTGAAAGGCTGGTTTAAGGAAAATGGAGCATCAATCGTATTAGGCATTTTAATCGGCGTTGGCGGTATCGGTGGATACAACTACTGGATGCATGTGCAGGAAACCAAGGCGGCCGAGGCCTCCAGCCATTACACGCAAATGATCGAAGCTTTGTCCGCGGGAAACAATGACACGGTGCAGCAGCAGGCTGAAATTTTACTATCGGATTATGCCTCGACTGATTACGCATTGATGGGACAACTGGCGCTTGCGAAAAGTCATGTTGCTAACGGAGATTTCGATAACGCTGAGACTGCCTTGCAACATGTGGTCGGGAATGCCGCCCAAAAGCCGGTTGCCTTCGTTGCTAGAATCCGCCTGGCCGCCGTGCAGGCACAGGCAGGGCAGTATGATGCAGCCCTCACCTCGCTGGCGATAGAATTTCCGAGTGAGTTTGCTGCAGGGGTCGAGGAACTTCGTGGCGATATTTATGCGTTACAGGGCAAGTCCGCGGAAGCGATTGAAGCTTATCAAAAAGCTCAGCTAGCTGATCCCCAGCCAGCCAATGGCGAGTTTCTGCAACAAAAACTGGATGACCTTGGAGGCAGAGGTTGAAACCAGCGAATAAGCTATGCGTTCTGGTCTTGCTGTGTTTTATCGGCGCCTGCGGGGGAGAGACGGATAACAGTGAACCTCCGTCACCACTGACCGACATTGAAGCAGCAATTCAGCTGGCGCTAAACTGGAGGCTTGATACCCGGGCAGCCAGCAATACAGCAGCTTACCGATTACGGCCACTAATAATTGGTGAACGCGCTTACACGATCGACACCAGCGGCTTGATAGCCTGTGTTGATATCGCCACGGGGCGGAAGCTATGGAAGTATTCGACTGAACTGTCAGCTCTCAGCGGGCTAAGCGGAAACGAAAATCTTGTTATCGCGACTTCCGGGGATGGTGAAATTGCCGCATTTCAAATTGTGGAAAAAGGACTGGAGCCACTTTGGGAAACCCGCGTTACTGGCGAAATTCGAGCAACACCGGTGGTTAATGATGACCAGGTGTTTGTACGCAGTGTCGATGGCAAGTTGCAAAGTCTTGCGCTGGCGGACGGCAGCCAGCAATGGGTGGTGTCGCGGCGGGTACCTGTGTTATCACTGACCGGCAATAGCGAGCCATTGATCGACACGCAACTGGTATATGCGGGATTCGATGACGGAAAATTAATCGCCTTTGATCGCCGCAGTGGCAAAATTCGTTGGGAAACAACCATAAGCATTCCCAGCGGGCGCACCGAGGTTGAACGCCTGGTTGATCTGGATGGCCAGTTTTTGATGCGTAACGGTATTATTTACGTGGCTTCGTTTCAGGGTCGCCTGGCCGCGGTCGTCGCGGCTAACGGTGATTTACTCTGGACGCGCGATTTTTCCAGCTTTCAATCGATGGCAATTGATGACGATGCTATCTATTTAAGTGCCGACAATAGTGATTTGTGGTCAATTGACAGGCGTACCGGATCGGCTTTCTGGAAACAGGATGTTTTGCATGCGCGGAAAATTACCGCCCCGGCGATCATCAAGGATAAATTGGTGGTGGCTGATTTGAGCGGCTACCTGCACTGGTTCGATGCGGCTGACGGTAAACTGGTCGGTAGAATACAGGCAACCAGAACAAGAAATTATGTGCAGCCGTTAATCTGGCAAGACTCCGTGCTGACACTCGACCAGGATGGTATTTTTTCCTCCGTCTCCCTGCAGCAATGATTCCGGTTATCGCGTTGATCGGTCGTCCGAATGTCGGCAAGTCAACCCTGTTCAATGTCTTTACCCGCAGCCGCGACGCAATTGTCGCGAACGAACCGGGTTTGACCCGCGACCGACAGTACGGGGTGGGCGAACGCGCCGATAAGACTTTCATCGTGATCGATACGGGGGGTTTAAGCGGCGAGAAACAGGATCTGGATGATCTAATGGCAAGACAGACCGGTCTGGCGATAGAGGAAGCCGATGAAATCCTGTTTATTGTTGATGCCCAGGATGGTCTGACCAGTGGGGATCGATTGATCGCCGACCTGGTGCGTAAGGCTGGAAAATCCTGTTATGTCATAGTCAACAAAGTAGATGGCGCTAATCCCGATCAGGTACAGGCCGATTTTTTTGCGCTTGGGTTCGAACACCTGCACCTGATATCAGCTTCACATCGCAAAGGTACAGGAGTTTTACTCGATAAGCTGTTGGAATCCTACCCGCCGCAGCTGGCAGATGATGTCAATGACAGAGGGCCCATGGTAGCCGTTATCGGTCGTCCCAATGTCGGCAAATCGACCCTGATAAATCGTCTTGTGGGACAGGACCGTGTCGTTGCTTTCGACCAGCCTGGCACCACCCGTGATACCATTTCGGTGCCATTTGAGCGTCATGGCAAGCATTACACTCTGATTGATACAGCGGGAGTTCGGCGGCGCGGGAAAGTGCACCAGGCTATCGAAAAATTCAGCGTTATCAAGGCGCTCGAAGCGATCGAAAAATCACAGGTGGTTATTCTTGTAATCGATGCCCAGGAAGGTTTGACCGACCAGGATTTAACTCTGCTGGGATACGTCCTTAACAGTGGGCGCGCACTGGTTATTGCAATCAATAAATGGGACGGCCTGGACCCGGATCAGCGAGACCAGATTCGCAGTAGCCTGCAGCGCAGGCTGGGATTTGTTGCTTTTGCCGAACAACACTTGATTTCAGCCAGGCATGGCACCGGTGTGGGCGATCTGATGGTGTCTGTCGACCAGGCGTATGCGTCTGCCTTCATAGATATCAATACTCGCTATTTAACCGATTTACTTGAAGAAGCCGTGTTCAAACACAATCCACCGTTACATCATGGCCGACGTGTCAAGTTACGCTATGCCCACCAGGGTGGACGTAATCCCCCGGTTATCGTCATCCATGGTAACCAGACCCAACATCTTCCGGATGCCTATCAGCGCTACCTGATTAACTTCTTTATTACCAGGCTAAAGCTCAAGGGTACCCCGGTTCGTATTGAATTAAAGTCGGGTAAGAACCCTTTTGCGGCTAAAAATCGATCGAAAAAGCGTAATAAACGAAAATAATCGAAAAAAATCTCACGAATTCGACAAAAATCCGAGAAAAACGGCGGAATCGACTTAGACTTTGAAGTATGGGCCTAAAAAGAATTCTCGTCACCAACGCCAAAGGTGGATGTGGTAAGACTACCCTTACCACTAACATCGCTTCGCATTACGCGCTGCAGGGAAAAACGGTGCGCCTGTTCGATCACGATTCACAGGGTTCATCCCTGGCCTGGATTAACAGGCGTGCGGATACCGCGGCCGTCATATCCGGCGTCGATGCGTCAAAGAGTGCCGATCACCGACTGACCCGGTCCTGGCAAATGCGGGTTCCCCCGGAAACCGATGTCGCAATTATAGACTCAGCGGCCGGAACTGATATAGCCGAGCTTTTAACCCTTTTCCAGCAGAACGATTCACTGTTGATTCCGGTGTTACCGTCGCCGATAGACATCCATGCGACGGCTTATTTCATCAAGGACCTGTTAACCACTGGCCGTGCACGCAAAAAAATGATTCGACTCGCCGTGGTTGCCAACCGGGTCCGAAAAAACACGTTGATGTATCATTCGCTGGAGCGTTTCCTGTTCAGTCTTAACATTCCGTTTATTGCGAGTCTTCGAGACACGCAGCTTTACGCGAAGGCAATCGAACTTGGCATCGGGGTGCAAGAACTCCAGACCTCGCGCAATAAAATTGACAAGGAGCAGTGGGCGCCCATTATTCGCTGGCTGGACACCCCGGTGGCAAGCGAAACTGCACTCGTAACTCCGCTATATCATACTTCCTGAAGTGAATCTTGGTCGCGTGGAAGCGCCAAAGTAAACTAGTTCAATTATTCAGTTTTCAACGCGCATCGGCGCGAATCACTGTGCTATGATTGCGCGAATTTTTTAGCCGTGACCCAACTCATGAAATTGAATCGTTTTACCTGCCTCTGCCTGCTCGGCATTGCCTGCATATCTACTTCGAATGCCAATGATTTTGAAGCTGCGCTCAGTTCCGAAACCGCACAATTCACCTTTCGCTCGGACTCCAGCATGATCGGCTGGGGTGGTTCCGATCTTGCAATCGGACTGTTTTATAATGACGAGGACGACTTTATCGGCCAGGTAGGCCTGTTACAGATGCGCCAGGCTTCAGAGGAGGCCCCTTTGACTTTTGGCGTAGGCGTCAAGGGATATCTCGGAACGCTCGACGATATTGACCAGGATGTTCTCGCATTTGGTATCGGCGGAGAAATCCGCTATACCATTCCTGGAACCATGCCGATGGCGGTCTACCTGCGCGCATATTTGGCGCCCGAGATCACCAGTTTTTCAGACACGGAAGAAGTGCTTGATTACCAGATAGGATTTCAAATCGAAGCCCTGCCACAAACGATCGCTTTCGTCGGCATCAGGCATCTTGAATTTGAAACCGACGACGAGGGAGATTACGAAGCCGATGACGATAACGTACATTTCGGTGTACGCCTGACTTTCTAGTCGGTAGCGGGAAGAAACAGCTCTGGATCGATCCAGTTCCCGTTTAATCCCAGGCTCCAGTGCAGGTGCGGGCCAGTAACCCGG
Organism: Gammaproteobacteria bacterium; assembly: GCA_029288195.1. GTDB lineage: Bacteria > Pseudomonadota > Gammaproteobacteria. The sequence continues at coordinate 25,515 of JARFPR010000289.1, forward strand.
CCAGTCGCTCCCACTTTGCCGATAAGCTGTCCTTTTGCAACCTGCTCGCCGACGCTGACATCGATCTCGCTAAGGTGGGCAAACAGCGAGATCAGGCCCTGTCCGTGATCGATGTAAACCAGGTTGCCGCTGAAAAAGAAATCACCCGTTTCGATAACCCTGCCCGCACTGGGTGCAATCACGGGTGTCCCTGTGTCTGCGGCGATATCCATGCCGCTATGCGGTCTTCGATTTTGACCATTGAAAACTCTGCGCCTGCCGAAACTGCCGGTGCTTATACCCTCAACGGGACGCAGAAAATCGACATCAACATCAGCTATCGAATAATGATTGCGTGCCTTCTGTTTGCGCGCCTTTTCGGCCAGGATACGTTCCATATCGCTGGCGTAGGGATTAACCTTGCGCTTGTCCGTTATGGTGATATGTTGGGTAGTGTATTGTTTTTGCTTTACCTCGAAAAACTTCTTCAACACCTGTCCGGTGCTACGTTTCTCGATAAAGTGTTCTCCGGCCTTCAGACTCAAGGGTAAACCAACCAGGGCTGCAGGTTTGCCTTCAATTTTTGTAACCAGCACCGGCTTATTCCGAAACTGGTAGCCCGAATCGTTCCCAGGTTCCAGGTTGATGATCGCAATACCACCCGGAACCAATAACTGGCGCGGTTGTGCCTGTGCGGACACCAGGTACGACAATGAAAAGATCAGCAATAAAATACGCAAACCTGATTTCCGTATAAAGAGTTTACGCGAGCAAGTATGCGAACTTTTACAGCAGCGTCAAGCTCCTAATAATTGCCATAGCGAATGATACAAACCGTTCCGAGCTACCCCGGGGGAATGCTCGCAAAAGGCGCTCCCAACCGGCGCAAGCGCCGGTTGGTCCATCCATGGGATCGCTTGGACCTCGATGCGTCGGACCGCGGCATCCATGCCTCGCTACACTTTTGCGACCATTCCCCCGGGGTAGCTCTCTATCGAGGTGCGGTCGTCGGGGTCTCTTTGCGGGACGCTGCGCAACAGGGATGTTGCGCGCGAGCCTACATGGCTGTATCGGTCCGACGCGTCGGTACGGCGCACCCGCAAAGAGACCCCGATGGCCGTGCCGTTCGAAGGGATAACTTCAAAATTGGAATAAATTAAGTTTGGGTTGGGGTGGTGCTGGATTGGAATTGTTCGACCCAGAGGAGGGTGGCGCCGGCCACGGCGACCGGCATTGC
>JARFPR010000349.1 GCA_029288195.1 Gammaproteobacteria bacterium
ACTGCTGGTCATGCTTGAAATGCAGGATGCGATGAATGCGCACGTCAATCCCGACTGGCGCCAGGCTGGCAATGCCTGGTACCGGGCGATCTGGACCGAGTGCGCCGAAATGCTCGATCACTATGGCTGGAAGTGGTGGAAACATCAGCAACCCGACCTCGAACAGGTGCGGCTTGAGCTGGTCGATATCCTGCATTTTGCGATGAGCGATTACCTGTTGCAGGAGAGCGATAATGACGCCGCCGCTGTACGTATCGAGGCCGAGTTGTCCGATCCGCGTCAGTGCGCAGACCTTCGTACCGCGATCGAAACCATGGCGCAATCCACGATCGCGCAACAATCGATGCATTTTTCGGATTTCGCCAACATCATGGCATTAATCGAAATGGATTTTGATCAGCTGTATCGAACCTACGTCGGCAAAAACGTTTTGAATTTTTTCCGCCAGGACCACGGCTACAAGGACGGTAGCTATATCAAGACCTGGGCGGGCAGGGAAGACAACGAACACCTGGTCGAAGTGCTTGGAGATCTCGACAGCAGCAGCCCCAATTTTCGTGATGATGTCTACCAGGGACTGAGCAACCGCTATCCCGGCTGATCGATTTCGTGCTGTAAATTTAAGGAACTTTCCAATAGACGCGCGCTAATCAGGCTTTGCAATGCGGCTATAAGTGTCTATGCTGCCGGAATGCGAATTATTCTTATCCGCCACTTTAAGACTCAAACCAACGAGGACGGCAGGATTCTGGGCTGGGGAGATTCGCCTCCCTGCGACGATTGGAGGACCGATTTCGATTTCGTGGACGCGCTATTGACCGAACAGGGGGTCAACTTCGACGCCGTTTATTCAAGCGACCTGGAACGCTCCCGGCAGACCGCAAAATTGCATGCCCGCGTTCTCGGCATCTCAACCGTCAACAGCTCGACCGAGCTGAACGAAATCAACTACGGGAAAGTACAGCAAAAGAGAAAATCATGGGTTGCCGATAACTACCCCCAACACAAGAAGAACCCTGACATGGTGTATCCGGGAGGGGAGAGTTTTCGGCAGATGCAGCAACGCAGTGCCCGTTATCTGTCGGCGCTGGTCAAGGCGCATCCGAAGCAGTCCGCGCTTGTTGTCGCTCACGCCGGCGTGATCAGAGGTCTCATCAGCCACTTTTTAGGGCTGGAGTACGCCGACAATCTGAAACGACGGATACCATTCCGCTATATTGGAGATTTCCTGTTCAAGGGGAAACACTGCGTGCGTTATAAGGAGCTTGGCCGGCCTTCAGGGTTTGTGCGTGACCGAGTCATCAAGATACCTTTCAAACCGGGCTCAGTTTAATGACTGTCCCCGGATGACCTTGCGCCTGATCCTGGGCGATTCTTGTTTTTTTAAACCTTGTCGTCGACGAAGGCTTTCGCCCCGAAAACTTTTTCTGGGGTACTGTCAAAGTTCTTGGCCAGGGTCGCGATGGTAAAGCGCATGATTTCGGAGAAAACCTTGTCCCGGCTCTCATTGACTGCAATGTGGATGTTAGCCCGGTCGGCCTCCGATAGCAGGTAAGTTTGCAGGCGCCAGATTTCGTCAAAATTTTGCAGGTAATGCTTTGCCCCCCGGTCCGGTACATTGGTGCTGCGGTCTTTAATTCTTTGTTGCAAGTGCTTGCGTTTTAGCAAGCCGAGCATAACCGGTATTACCACGGCATCGGTCTCGGTCTGCAATTTTTCCATGAACACGGGATGGACGTGCACACCCTCTAGTACCAGTGATACGTGTTCACGCGTCGCTCGATCTACGACGGCTTCGATTGCAAGCGAAAGTAAATCGGCCTGGCTGCGGTAGCCCTGTACCAGTAACGCTTCGGAGACATCATTCTTGGACTTTTTGTGGCCAGGTAAGCCCTTCCATGCGGTAAAGGATGACTGGTGTAACACCGGCATCAACTGTTCGGGAATCATGGTGCGCATGACTTCACGCAGCATGTCCGTGGACTGGGTGCGCACGATTTCCAGCCGACTAGCCAGTGTGTTCGCAATGGAGCTTTTGCCGCAACCGGCGGTACCGCCAATCAGAAAAATTAACTCACGACCACTATTGATAAAATCGTGCCAGACCAGCCAGCGATGGGCGACAGCTGGCCCGAGTTTGCTGGATTGGCGCAGGTACCGGTATATCAGCATCGCCAGGTTTCTGGATTTAATGGTTTTAATAGACTTGTTAGTAATATGTTCCTGCAGCATCTGCACGACGTCGTCCGCTTCCCGGGATTTGAGCCCAATGGTTTCGAGGCTATTGCGAAACTTGAGTCGTGAAAACGGATTGATGCGCCCGCACTGTTGCTCAATCTCGACCGTCAACGGAACGTTGCGATTCTCGTAGCGGTAGACAACACTCTCCTTTTTTAGCGACTTTAATCGTTCGTACACCATCTGGTTCAGGTCGACGGTCGAAATCAGGTCGGTGTTAGAGAGTTCGTTGCGAATTTCAGAGGCAATTTGGGAAGCTTCGTCGAATTCCAGACCGGCGTCCTGCAGGCTGCGAATCAGGATGCCCCTCAGGAACGGAATCCGGGTTTCCTCGAGATCTTCTACAAGTGTTTTAGCCAAGTGACTCCCGTATGGCAGGGCTAGGTGGGTAACAGAATATTGTTACTATTTTATGACGGAATGACAGATATGCAAATAAAGAAATGCTGCGAACTATTTACGCGGCGAATTTATGGTGTTGCAGGTATCAAGGTTTAGCCGTAACGCCCTTCGATGTAATCCGCCGTTTCCTGGTGCTGTGGCGTGACAAACATGTCGCTGGTATCGGTGTGCTCAATCACTTTGCCCATCAGCATGAAGATACACTCCTCACTGGCACGGCGGGCCTGGGCCATGTTGTGGGTTACGATCAGGATCGAGTATTTACCGCGCAATTCCCAGATCAGTTCTTCGACCGCGGCGGTCCCCTTCGGGTCGAGCGCGGAACAGGGTTCGTCCATTAACAGAACCCTTGGTTTAACCGGCAGCAGGCGTGCGATACACAGTTTTTGTTGTTCTTCGAGGGATAACTCAGTTGCCCTGCGCTTCAGGTGATCCTTGACCTTATCCCAGAGTAAAACCTGTTGTAACGATTCCTCGACAATTTCGTCCTCATCGTCGCGGCTATATTTTTTGTCTCGATTATGTAGCTTATGGCCGAACAGGATGTTCTCACGGATCGATGTCGGCAGGGGATTGGGTCGTTGAAACACCATGCCGACCTGTTTTCTGACCTGCACCAGCTCCACTTCGGGGTCGTAAATATTATTGCCAAACACGTCGATGGATCCATTGATGCTAACGTAGCCGAGGCGTTCATTGATCCGGTTGACGCTGCGTAAGAAAGTAGACTTGCCGCAGCCTGAAGGACCGATCATCGAGGTAACCAGTCCCTGCTTGATTTCCAGGTTGATGTCGAAAAGTGCCTGAAAGTTACCGTACCAGAGATTCAGTGCCGACGTCCCGATTGCCAGTTCTGTATTCATTTCGATCTCTGTCTGGGTTGTGGCGTTCATATCGATTCCAGTATCCATCAGCCGAAGCGCCCCTCGATATAATCAGTGGTGCGCGAATCCTGTACCTGGCCGGTAAACAGGGCCTCGGTGTCGCCAATTTCGACGCATTCACCATCAAGGAAGAACGCGGTGCGGTCGGCGAGTCGGCGCGCCTGCTGCACCAGGTTGGTGACCAGGATAATACTCATCTCGGGTTTTAGCTCTTTAAGCACGTCCTCGATGCGCATCGTGGTCACCGGGTCGACCGCGATCGAAAATTCGTCCAGCATCAGCAGCTCCGGTTCCTGCGACAGTGCCCTGGCTATGGTCAGGCGCTGCTGTTGGCCACCCGATAACAGGCTACCCAGTGAATCCAGTCGATCCTTGACCTCGTCCCATAATGCCGAGCGGGTCAGGCAGCGTTCGACGATCACGTCGAGTTCAGCCTTGTCACGGATGCCGCGCAGGCGTGGCACAAATGCCACGTTTTCATAAATCGTGAGCGGCAGTCCCACCGGGAGCGGGAAAACGACGCCGATCCGGTTGCGCAGGGCATACAC
>JARFPR010000387.1 GCA_029288195.1 Gammaproteobacteria bacterium
CGCTTGTCCGCGATGGGACTGGTGATATTTGGATGCTCCGGGGGCAGGAAGACCATCTGGATCTCCCCCAGGTCGGAAGGCATATGCTCGCAACCCCCACCGGGTGCTATATAGGAGAATAATTCCTCGGGATTTCCGAATGTTACGCTATCTTCTTTAAGTGATTTATCACCATTTTTGACAATAAATTCGACGGTAATCGGCATCATATTCATTCCTCCTCTGGAATTCAGGTTGAGCTTACCCTGCGCCGAATCCCGGGATTTTGTCCTGGATCAAATTGCCGCAAATGGTTTTACAGGAGGTTATTCTTCGACCGGGTCCTCGACACGATGCTTGTGCTCTATGTACATGACCGCGGCTTCGACACGTGAATGCACATTCAGCTTCCTGAGTACTGCCTTGACATGCAGCTTTACCGTTCCATCCGATATACCGAGGTTACGGGCAATCAGCTTGTTACCCTGGCCCTCGGCCATCAGTTCGAGGATCTCGCTTTCCCGCGGGGTTAGCTCACTGAACGGTCCCTTCGATTGTGAAACCGTCATATCACCCTTGACGAAACGCACCAGCACCGAGGTTAGCGGCGGTGCCACCACCGTTTTGCCGACGTGGATATCGCGTAGCGCCGATACCAGGCCATCGGGTTCCATGTCCTTGAGCAGGTAACCGCTTGCGCCTGCCTTAAGCGCGTCGAGTAGATCCTGCTCGTTCGAACTGGTCGTCAACATTACGATTGGCATGGTCAAGCCAAGCTTTTTCAAATGCTTCAACACGCTGATACCATCGATCACCGGCATGCGCTTGTCGAGTAGGACAATGTCGGGTTCTAATTCCTGCGCCTGCTTGATACCCTCGTTGCCATCACCAACCGCAGCAAGAACCTCGATATTACGCCGCTGCAGCAGGCTGATCAGGCCCTCACGAAACAGCATGTGATCGTCGATTAGTAAAACTTTTAAACTCACGATAGGTGTCCTTTCATCTATAAGGTCTCGAACATAACCTGTTTTTTAGGAATTGCCTGACTGTCAAAAAATTTTTCTACACCGGCCCGAATTTTATCACCACTACAGAGGTAATAATCGAAACCGGCAGGATCATCCTGTTGCAGCTGCTCGAGGATGCTGTCTCCCGGATGCTCGCCGGCTTCAGCGTCGAGCGGGATGTATTCGAAGTTGTCCAGCGCATCATTCCAGGCCCGGCAAAGATTGTTGAGATAGTGAGAATCGTCGCTGTCGGCTATCCAGAACAGGAAAATCTTTTCCGCAACATCGAGCGCCATGGCGTGTTCGATAAGGCCCTTGATAGACGCGAATCCAATGCCCTCGGCGATAAATACCAGGGGATTGGAAGAGTTCTCGTTGAGAACGAATGAGCCGACCGGTCCTTCCAGGGTTAACAGGTCGTTTGCCTTTGCAGATTCATCCAGGTAGTTCGCAACCGGGTCCTGTTTATCGAGTCCGATATGGAACTGTAAATTCATATCGTCACAGGGGCAGCTTGCAATCGGATAAAACCCTGAACCCACCTGGTCAATCGAAAGCGTTGCGCGCTGGCCCGCAAGAAATCTCAGCCGGCTGGTGCGTGGCGTTCGCGTGCTGACGATTAAAACATCGGCGGCGGGATGATCGATTTTTTTTATCCTGATTGGAATGTTCTGCGTCGGGATGTCTTTGCTGCTCTGGGCCTCGTCGGCTTCAAGCACAACATCGGATATCGCGGTGTTGCAGCAACCCAGCATATAGCCAATACCTTTTTCAGCCTCGGTAAGTGCATAATCGTGATGTTTTATTTTACGGGTTTCTCCTGACACTACGCGGATCTTGCACAGGCCGCAGTTGCCGTTACTGCATCCGTAATTGAGCGCCAGTCCCCCGCGCAGACCCGCTTCCAGAATAGATTCTGCACCCTCAACGAAGAACTCGTGACCACTGGGAATGACTGTTGCCTGTGCCGACATAACACGTAAAAACGTTTCGTTAACGAATGGTTGATCTATTGTATCATCGTCTGTCGGAATTCTGGCGGTGGCTTGATCAACCCAGGAACCCAGTTGTTGCAGTGCATCGGGCTGTGCCTCGAGTCTGTTGATTTCAGCGCGCAGTTCATCGGTAAAGCGCTGGTACCGATCAAGTAGTCGTTTTTGTCGTTACAGGTTTTCGCTTAGCGACATGATGCGCGCGGTCAGGGCGACATTGTCAGGCTTGCGCGCGATGCTATCGGGATTGATGAAAGTGGCCTGCTCGATGATTTGTTCAACCCGTTCGAGCATGCTTGAATCCTCGATCTGGGCGTCCGGATAAGCATGCAGCAGGTCTGACAATACTATTTCACCTTCGAAGGTTTGCAACTCTCCCGACCTGATTTGTTGTTGCAGAACTCCCCGTTTTACCCCGACGAGGCGAGCCGCACGTGAAAGTGAAATTCTTTTCGCCATCGCGTCAGCCAGTGGATTCGAGTAGCGCCTTTACCGGCTCGGCTTTGAACTGCAAGTGTATCCGGGTCCCATCACCGGGCTCACTTTCGATATCGATGTTGGCATTAATTTCTCTTGCCCGGTCGCGCAGTATATTCAGGCCCAGGTGACGTCCCCCTTCGGATACGATCGATGATTCTTCAAACCCGATGCCGTCATCCTCGATTAACACGATATTGTGGCCCTCGCGGTAACTGAGTAATACCCGAACGACTTCGGCCTGGCTGTGCTTGCGGATATTAACCAGGCATTCCTGAACAATGCGCAGCACGTTGAGTTCGACTTCCGCAGTAAATTCCTGCTCCGGCCATTCGTTCTGAAAATAGACGGGGATGCCCATTTCTTCCTGGGTGCGGCGAATGTTATTCTCGATCGACGAAATCAGTCCCTGTTCGTTTATGGGTACCCGGAAATGGGCGATCAACTCACGCAACTGGTGATTAGCCTGATCAATGGTGTACTCGATGCGTTCCATCTGGTGCCAGATGGCCTTTTCATCATTCGAATGAAAAGTCTCGTCGATGACGCGAATCTGGATGCGCAAACTGGCGATGGTTTGTGCCAATGAATCATGCAGTTCGTGCGATAACCGGGTTCGTTCCTGCATTACCAGCAGTTCACTTTCTTCCTCGAGCAGGCGAAATTTCTCCACCGCGCTGCCGAGGTGTTGACCGATGCTCAGCAGCAGCTCGCTGTAGTCCTCAAGATCGACCGAGCCATCATCTTCAAAAAACAAATGAATCGCACCCAGTATGCCTTCGCGGTACTGCAGCAATATCGACAGCACTCTTACCTTTTCCTGCCGATGCGTGCTACCGAGACCAAACACGGTTTCATGGTCAAGGCTGTCAATGCGGTAAATGCTATCGAGCTTGATATCACTGGATGGATAGTCAATCGACAGAAAGTGATCGGCGCTCGCGAGGAAGGTATGATTTATGTCGCCGAGAGAAGCGACGATATCTTTTTTATTTTTGCCTATAAACTGGCGAATAATTCCGGCGCTGGCGTTCAGGTTTTTGCACAGGGAATCGAGTGATTTTTCGAACAGCTCGTTAAGGTCACGCGCCGCGTTTATGCTTGAAGCGACATCGTAAAGTATCGCCAGTGACCTCGACTCTCGCGAAATGTAGTCGGTATGTTTTTGCAGCTGGGTCTCGGTATCACGCGAGAGTTGATTGATCATGTTGCCGAGCATGTTGATGTCGCGGGCCAGCTCGGAAAAATCGCTATCGCCGCTGAGTTCGACCTGTGCATCGAAATTGACGCCGCGCATCAAATCCGCCCAGTCGCACAGTCTCAACAACGGCTGCAATAATTCACGCCAGATCTCCCAGAACAGCAACAGCAATAGCCCGATTTCCAAAGCGTGCATCCAGACGACGTAGTCTTGTAAGCTGATAGCAAGGGGGCTGTCGGGTTTCACCACGCCAATCAGGTTTAACAATAACAGGATCAGAATTGAAAAGGACAGGAATAACAGTCGAAACCTGCCGCTTTTCAGCAGGTTACGTTTTTCTTTATCGAGCCTGACAAACCATGCGTTAAACAGGTTGGTCTTGCGTAGTAATTTAGGATCGTGTCCAGACATAGCGAGAAAATCGATCGAATAAGATGGTTTCATTGCTTCCTTATTCTCGCAAGTATACCGATTTAAACGATCGAGCGAACCTGCGTGGCGGAACTGCTACTTCCTGGGTGGGACATAGGTAGGATCGTTGGGATTGAGGAATATAAACTCGGGTTTACCTGGCTCCAGCTCGACGAAGTCGATGGTCATGCCCTCCGCAAGGTCCTTGCTGCCCTCGGAGACAACCAGGTTGACACCGTCAAAATTCAGAAAATTGTCACCCGGCAGCCGTTGTTCATCGAATCCCATGGCGTAGTGAAAACTGCCGTCGTCCTGTTCCTTGATGGCGATACGTATTGGCAGCGAGTGATTTTCATCCTGGTTCGCGGAAAGCTTTATCTGCTCCAGGGCCGTGCTAGAGAGACTAATCATGGCGGTGATTACAGGGCATTGGCGACCTCGGTTACAGGTGAGGCCTTGTTGAGTTGCACAAAGTGTAAAAAGCGTTTAACCCAGGGATTCGCCGCTGTATCTCGTAGATGGCTATAGGAAGCGAGTAAATTCTTATAGACGAATCCGTCATGCTGATGGCGGATGCCCTTGCCTCGCAGGACCTGATAGGCGTATACGGCGTCTTCGGGTAATCCCTGTAGCACTGAATAATGAAATTCATGCGCATGTATATCATTGCCGGGCTGACGTTGAAAAGTCCAGGGATGCTGACCTTCAATTTCGCCGAGCTTAACGTAGCCACGACCCTGGGGCTTTTCATGCATGACAGACTTCGCGTCGAGCACGCCGACCATGTCATAGCTGACTTTATTCCAGGTCAGGCTTCGTGACAGGTACATTAAGCCACCGCATTCCGCGTAGGTCGGGAGACCGGCTTCGATCGCGTTTTTTATCGAATCGCGCATTGAGCCATTGGCGGCGAGGCTTGCCGCATGGCGCTCGGGAAATCCACCCCCGATAAAAAGCCCGTCGATGGCGGGCAGGGACTGATCCCGGGTGGTGTCGATCGAAACCAGTTGGGCGCCTGCCTGGCGGAATGCTTCGAGGTCTCCGGGATAATAAAAGCCGAAGGCGCTGTCCTGTGCAATGCCGATACGTAAACCGGTAAATTCAGGCTTGTGCAGCAATGGCGATGTCGCCGGCTTAACCGATTTTGCCTGTCGCGCTATTTCGACCAGATTATCCAGGTCGACGTTATCGCTGACCACGCCGGCAATAGTATCGATCTTGTGCCTGGAACCAGGGTCCTCGTAACCGGGAATCAACCCGAGATGACGTTCATTGAGGCCGATGGATACATCGTTTTCAACTGCTCCCAGGAACGGGATGTCGGTATATTCTTCGACCGCCGCACGCAGCTTGGATTCGTGCCGCTTGCCGCCGGTCATGTTAGCGATGACACCAGCGATGTTGACTTCCTCATCGAACACCTGGTAACCGATTAACAGGGGCGCGATGCCGCGCATGGTGCCACGGGCATCGACGACCATGATCACCGGCGCCTTCAGTGCTTTTGCCAACGCCGCATTGCTATTACTGCCATCCAGGTCGAGTCCGTCATGCAGCCCCTTGTTGCCCTCGATCAGGCAAATATCAGCTGCCTGGCCACGGTTACAATAGTCGTCAATCGTTTCCTGTCGGCCGGCAACGAAAAAGTCGAGGTTATAACAGGGCTTCCCGGCGGCCATCCCGAGCCAGATCGGGTCGATATAGTCGGGACCCTTTTTAAATGGCTGCACATCAAAGCCGCGTTTGGTCAGGGCCGCACACAGGCCGATGCTGAGCGTGGTCTTACCCGATGATTTGTGTGCCGCGGAGAGAAATAGCGAAGCCATAAACTATTGTACCTCCGCCGGTAATCCTTCAGGCATGATGGGCAGCACCCGAATGCCAAGCAGTGCGATCAAAACCGCGCCGGTGACGCCGCCGATACCGAGCAGAAACTCCCACAGGCTCGGAGTATATGCGTTGATCACTCCATCGAAGAAGCTGCTTTCCACGATATAACCCGGGAAAATGTTGAGCGGATAGGCCTGTCCACCGACGATGATGATGTAGAGCTGGGCGAAGGCACCGACGATAACCAGCAGGCTGGCGATCACCAGGGCCGAATTCGAGCGCTGCAGGCTTGGCGCATACAACATCGCCAATGGCAACAGGTTGCCAAGCCCGATTTGGAATATCCAGAACAACAGGGTGTAAATACCGCCGTCGAGTAGAATGAAGCGTTCGAAATCATGGTTCTGGGTGCCATACAACTTGGTCAGATGAAATACGATCACGAAGTAAAGCACTGCCGCGGTAAACAATCCCAGCAATTTGCGCAATCGTTGCAGGTGCGAGCTATCCAGCTCCCGCTGATCGAGCCTGAAACTGAGCATCAACAGTATGATGAAAATTGCCAGGCCGAAAGCGAATGACATGACGATAAACAAAGGGGCGAGCAGGGCAGAGTCATAGGCCTCGCGCGCCACCAGGAAACCGAAGATCGAGCCGGTACCGGGGGTCAGGATCAGGCGCCAGGTAAAGGCGAGTAAACCTGCAGGTTTGCTCCATTTATACATGCGCCGTTCCATCATCAGCCATAGATAGGCCAGCACGATGACGATAAACCCGGTGTAGAGGATGATGTTCCACGCGAAAATCGATTTGAAATTGTAGTAGGTCATTGCCACGATCAGGCGATCCGGGCGTCCAAGGTCGAGCAACAAGATTGCCAGCCCACCCACCAGTAACGCGATCGACAGTACCGCCGAGAAACGTGCCAGTGGTTTGTAGTCCTGCTTGCCGAAGACCGAGGCGATCGAGGCCAGGTTAAGCGCGCCGGAAGCCGCGACAATTAAAAAGATCGCGAATACGTGGGGTAGGCCCCAGACAACCTGGTTGGTCATGCCGGTAATGTGGTGACCTTCCGTGTCCATGTGATGTGCAGCGGCAAAACCGACTAGCGCCAACACGGCTAGTACAACCAGGATTCCCCAGTAATTAGCAGTGCTGGTTTTGATCTCGGCATAGCGCATGGATGACTGCATCTTCATAGCCCCTGGTAACGAACGCCCGGGTTCAGTCCCATATCGGCGCGCAGTTTAACGGCACCCAGTGCCTGCAGACGCTGTGAAATCTCGCTTTGCGGATCATGCAGATCGCCAAACCAGATGGCCTTGCGGTCTGCGTGGTTGACCGCTTCGGCGCAGGCGGGTATCGCGTCGCTGCCATCGCGATCGATACGGTGCACGCACAGGGTGCAGGATTCAACCGTACCCTTACCGCGCGGTGCGACAGGCAGCTGGTCCTTGAGAGGTTCGTGGATAAACGAGCGCGCCTTGTAGGGACAGGCCATCATGCAATAACGACAACCGATGCAGGTATGCTTGTTAACCAGCACGATTCCGTCGTCGCGTTTGAACGAGGCGCCAGTCGGGCAGACATCAACGCAGGGGGGATTCTCGCAATGCAAGCACATCATCGGCAGAAAACGTTGATGCCCCGATTCGGCATCAGTGAGTTTGACCTTGCGAATCCATTGTGCATCTGTCCGGGAATCGGGGTCGGACTCCCAACCATGTTCGCGTTGGCAGGCACTGACGCAGGCGTCGACGTCTGACTCGCTCAGGGCATTGGTATCAATCAACAGTCCCCAGCGGGGTATGTTGCTCGATGTGTTGCTGGCGTGACCGGGTTTATAAAGAATAACACCGGGTGCGATCAGCGTAGTCGCCAGTGCCGCGGCACTTTTAAGAAATTTTCGGCGCGCCGGTCGCAGTTCGATATTGTCGAGTTCAGTCGCCACGAGCCTGTTCCAGTTTATGACTGAAGGTATGTGCCGAAAGCACTCGGGACTGAGCGTTCGGAGTCAGGCTGCTCTGCTCGGAACGAGCCAGGCCACGGTCAGCATGACATTCGAAGCAATCGATCTTGACGCTGGTATAGGCATGGCATTCGGCGCAGAAGTGCTTCGGATTTTCGTAGCGGATGATTTCCTCGTTTACGCTGGCCGGATTGTGACAATCCATGCAGCCAACCAGGCTGTACTTTGTTTCGCGGTCACCGTTCAGCACCGTGGCGTCACGCTGATGCATCAGGAATTTCATGTGGTCGCGACGCATCACCTCGACTGGTTCGACGCAGGCACTGGCATTGGCTGGTTTTTCTGGTGACGGAATCACAACCTCACCGAAACTCGATGCGGTTTCATCCACAGCGATTACGCTACCGACGGGCACAATCCCGAGCAGGCAAGCCAGCATCAAACAGCGCATTTGTGAGGCGAAATTCTGCACCAGCGTAACCGTCAGTGATCGCCCAGCGCCATATCGATATAGCCGGTCGGGCATACATCGGCACAAATATGACAGCCGATACAGCGGGTGTAATCGGTAGCGACATAACGCCCCATGGTCTTGTCATCTTTCTTAACGCGGTAAACTGCGTCCTGCGGGCAGTAAATGACGCAATTGTCACATTCGAAACACATGCCGCAGCTCATGCAGCGAC
>JARFPR010000398.1 GCA_029288195.1 Gammaproteobacteria bacterium
TTGATGATATTAAAGTCGCCGCCTTCAAAACTGCCCATCGACACCATGTCGTAAATAGGAATATTATTTTCCAGGTAAAAACGCAACGCGGGTGCGTACTCGCCACGACGTCGGGGATTGGCCATCTGGCAAATGACGGCACCATAGGGCGTCATGAACGAGGAATCGCGCGCGTAGACCTGCATCGGAGTGCCTTCATCGACCGGCAGAAAATGGCATTTTGTGCCGGCCTGCTCATAGGCATGGACCATTTCAGCATGTTGCCTTTCCGCGAGGGCCTGGTCGAACTTGTGCCCACGGCGCAACGAGTCACGCACCAGCGAACTATACTCCGCATTTTCAAGACCCAGCCAACGAAAGGTATCGACCGGGCCCAACAGGACGTCCAGCAATGGGCCGGTCTCGGATTTCAGGTACCAATCGGTCATTTCCTGCGTACCGCCACCGCTTTTCCTGGCGCGCAAGGGATTTTGCATTGTAACGGGACTGGTGACTGGTGCGTTCATTAGCGTACTCCGCTGCCGGATGTCGGAGTTGGAGTATATTACCTGCCGAGCGCTGTCCACAAGTAATCGGACATCGTCAGCAGGTTTTTACCGGGCGACACCGTTTGGCCGCCGGGGCGACATTTTGTCAAACCGCAAATGCTGAATCAGGTTTTGGTCGTTGGTTTGCGTGCGGCGTAAGCCGAATAGCCCAGGGTCGAGCGTTCGTTGAGATTTGCAGCGTATTCCTTGACGTACGCGGTCACCGATTTGAGGGTGCCGGATCGCTTTCCTTTTATTTCCGAAGTGCCCTCACCAATGACATATTCATACCACTCCCCTTCGCTCACGCCATCGGGTGGGTCTGTTTTCTCTATGCTGGTGACCGGGAACTTGCGCACACTTACTTCACTATCGGATGAATCAGCCATAATATTTTCCTAAAACCTCTATTGATCAGGCAGCCGCACGCCGACCTGATTTGTAGCGCTGGTTTTTACCATGCTGCGCAGTGTTTTTCGATTGACCCTTACCTTTGTGCTGAAAACGCTTTTTCGGCTTGTTCCTGGTTTGGGGCCGCCCGCGTACGATTGGTTCCGCCTTTATCGAGCCATCAGGCTCGTATCCCTCGATTATACGTTTCGGAATCTCGCACTTGATCACGCGTTCGATATCCCTGAGCAATTTCAGTTCATCGATACATACCAGCGAAACCGCTTCACCCTCGCGCCCGGCGCGACCGGTGCGACCGATGCGATGCACGTAGTCTTCTGGGACGTTGGGTAAATCATAATTGACCACGTGGGGCAACTGATCGATATCGAGTCCGCGCGCTGCAATGTCGGTTGCCACCAACACCTGGACCTTGCCAGCCTTGAAATCTGCGAGCGCACGGGTTCGCGCACCCTGGCTCTTGTTGCCATGGATTGCGGACGCATCGATGCCATCGGTAATCAACTGCTCGGCTAACCGGTTTGCGCCATGCTTGGTGCGGCTGAAAACCAGCACCTGTCGCCAGCGATTGGCGCCGATCAGGTGCGACAGCAGTTCACGCTTGCGGCTCTTGTCGACGGGATGAATAACCTGCTTGATGGTTTCCACGGCAGTGTTGCGCCTGGCGACTTCGACCAGGGCGGGCGATTTCAGCAGGCCATTGGCGAGCTTCTTGATATCATCCGAAAAGGTAGCCGAGAACAGCAGGGTTTGCTTCTGTTTCGGAACCAGGGCAAGCAGCTTGCGGATATCGTGAATAAAACCCATGTCGAGCATACGGTCAGCTTCGTCAAGTACCAGCAATTCTACACTAGAAAGGTCCACAGATCTCTGGCCAACATGATCGAGCAGTCTGCCCGGGGTGGCAACCAGGATGTCGACCCCGCGAATCAGTTTCTGTTTTTGCGGATTAATGCTGACCCCGCCAAACACCACGGCTGACTTCAACGGCAGCCATTTACCGTAACTGGTAATGCTTTCGGCAACCTGTGCCGCAAGTTCCCGGGTTGGCGTTACTACCAGTGCGCGAATGACGCGACGCCCATTTTTTGGCGACCTGGTTGCGGCCAGGCGCTGTAACAGAGGCAGCGTAAATCCGGCGGTTTTACCCGTCCCGGTTTGTGCACTGCCCATCAGGTCCCGGCCTTTGAGAATGAGCGGGATCGCCTGAGACTGTATCGGGGTTGGCGTGCTATAGCCCTTTTCGGATACAGCACGGACTAACTCGGCCTTAAGGCCAAGATCATTAAATGACATGTTATGAAATTCTCCAGCAATCAACCAGCCAGATCACATTAAATGTGACTGGAACGGCCAGGGTAGATTTAAACGCTTATGAGCGGGTAATCCTGAAAGATTACCATTTAAAGACAGGTGCAGACCGATCGGCACCAGGAAGATTGCGCGCAGCATACACGAAAACACGCCGTATAGGTGATTTAAATTAGTTTAGTCGTTATCGGTGAGCCCGGCGCCCGCGCCGGCACGTGACTCCTCGGTAGCCGGGGCATAAGTCTCAAAAGCGAGTTCATTGATGCACTTGAAAGTGTTGCTATCGATTTGATAGGCGAGCGTCGAAGGTAATTGTTGCGCCGTCGACAGGTCGTCCTGGTAGCAGCTCACCGCATCAACCTCGGGCAGCAGCAGATCATCCCTGTTACCTGCGATGCTGAGTCCGTTCTCAAAACAACTCACACGCACCCCGGCCCAGGCGGTGGTGAACACCGTTCGGTGACAACGCGCCGCTTGCCCCACGGTGGCGGCAAGCAACAGCGGGTAGGCGGTGGATCCAAGCTCGAACTTTTTACCCTCGAGCATTTGTGCCGAACGATCGGCAAGTGCTGCGCCGGTAATGATTGGACATAGCACGCCGTCGCTTGATTGCCAGGGCTGCGCGCTACAATTCGGAATAAGGCCACGGTAGTCCCTGTCTTTTAAATATTGCAAATGCGCGAACAAGATTTCAGGACCGGGCAGGTTGAAAGCGGCCAGCCAGCGTGCAGCCTTGCCCGCCTCTTCGGCGATCCCCCATTCCAGGCCACAGGCGCGTGCGGCCTTGCGCAGGTAGGACTCGGTTTCAGCGAGCGTGAGGTTATAACTCACGACGCCGCTACAAGTAACTCGTATGGAAATGGCGCATCCTGGTACATGCAGATGCGCACCCAGCGGTCCGAGCGTGGATCGAACTTGGTGGCACCGAAGAACGACAGCTTGCAACGTAAAATGTCGATCGGCAGCATGTCGGCCGCAATGAGGTTGTCCTGGATTTCGGCAAAGGGATGCGAAGCCAGGTTCTGTACACGTCGTGCCGTGTGGCGATGCTCAGGATGGGCCAGCAGAAATTCTGCCGTGGTTGGTCCGTCGTTCCATGACCTCAAGGCCGCGTGCAGTTGCTTGATGTCAAAGCCAACACCGAGCGGCAGTTCATATTCAGCGCCGGAGTCCTCAAAACGCTCACCGACCCGTGGCTCGAGTTTTTCAGCCGAGGTGTACCAGAAACGCGCGCGATTCTGCGGCTGATCATAGTCGACCTTCAAAGCCCATTCGCATTGTTTTTCGATAATCTCGCGCAGGCGTGCAAGCGACATCGCGCCGTCGATGAAAAAGCTCAAGTGCTCATCGGCGTCCATGCACTGGGTCAATTCATCAACCAGTTCACCATAGGGTTCGAGCAACAATGACACCAACTGCTCCTGGCCTTCCAGCGACCGGTTATCTTCGGCCCAACGATAGAAGCGGTCCCAGGGATGATCATCGCCAAGCGATTCACTGTCAATGTAGCCTGCCATTTGCTCGAGGTCGGAGGCCAGGGCTTTCAGTTTTTCAATCTGGATAGGGTGCTGCGAATGCCATTGCGAAACGTTGAAGCGGGCGTGTTCGAAATGTTGTTTAAACTCGTCGATCGACGCTGGCGTGGCTTGCGCCAGCGAACGCACGCGCGCAAGCGCTTCTTCGCGTGCCATCATCCAGTTATTGAGCAACGCCGGGTGATTGATCAGAAACGGCGCCATGCCGAGACCGGTGGAATTACCCACGCCGATGCGGCGACGTAATTCGGGATCAATGCTAACCGCCTGGCCACCACCACGGACACTGGCAATATGCTCGACCAGGTCGATCGAAAACGCTCGCGTCAGCCACACTGATAACAATTCGGCCTGAAACGGGCCGCTGAGCTCCGGTCGTTCGGCAATTGTTAGCCGATCGGCCGCTCCAAATTTACCGGAACCGTAAACTGCGGTAGTGCGCATCAGGTAACCCACCGCTTCAAGCTGATCGCGATCAGGCTGCCGGCCTTGCGAAAGACACTCGATAACGTGTTGCCATAATCGCACCGAGCGATTCGCGCGCGACAGGCTGAGCTCGGAGTCGGAAATTCGGCCCGCTTCCTGTTTCGGCACGTTCTGCTCGAGACGGTCGAGATCGGCCTCGCCCGGAATGCCATCATAAAGTGTGAAAGTGGCGTCCCAGGCTGTCGCGATAACGCGGTCGGAGCGCATGTCATCGGGTAAATCATGCGCAAAGGCAACCAGCGAGTAGGTTCGCTCGGGTCCGTATACCGTATATACCGCACGTCCGAATCCCTGCTCATCGATCGCCCACAGGTTGCGTTTGAATTTCCAGTCTTCTTTTTTGAGGCGCCGCAATAACGTTCGCATGAATGACAACCGGGTCTGGTGAAAACTGCCCATGCGCGCCAGCCGCATCACCACTTCGGGTGATCTGCGGTAGGCTGCCGCCGCCGGTACCGGGTTGTTGTCAGCGCAATCTTGCATACTTAATAATCCGGCCCAAAGTTTTCATCGAAGAACCGTAACCAGTTATTACCCATGATTTTGGCGGTATCCGCAGCATCGAAACCGACCTCGAGCAAGCCTTTTTCGACATTGCCGAATTCACGATTGTCATTGAACCACTGCGGCATTGGCGGAAAGCCGGCATTGCTCGCCGAACCCTCGCCGTAATCGATTTTCTTGGTCCATCGGCCGACACGCATCCACTCGACCACAGAGTCCGGGTGATCCTGGCACAGGTCGGAACCAAGCCCGATATGGTCGACACCCATGATCTCGGCGCAATCGGCAATCATCTGGCAAAAACTCTGCAGGCTGCAGTCGCTGCCATCCTTGAGGTGATGAGGGTACATGCTAAAACCCAGCATACCGCCGGTTTCCCCGAGTCCTTTCAAGATTGCGTTCGACTTGTTGCGCAGAGCGGGATGCCAGAACGCCGGGTTGGCGTGCGTCACCACGATTGGGCGGGCACTAACTTCGATCGCATCCAGGGTCGAGCGTTCGGCTGAATGACTCATGTCGACGACCAGGCCAACACGGTTCATTTCCGCGATCACTTCACGACCCATGCGGGTCACACCAGTGTCTTCGGATTCATAGCAACCGGTGGCCAGCAGTGACTGGTTGTTATAGGTCAGCTGCATGAAACGCGCGCCGAGCGTATGTAAAATTTCGACCAGGCGGATATCGTCTTCCATCGGTGACGGATTCTGAAACCCGTAAAATATCGCGGTGCGGTTGGTGTCACGTGCGAGACGCACATCGTCACCGGTAAAACCCTGGAAAATCAGGTGCGGAAAACGTTCGAAGTGGCTGTTCCACTGTTCCATGTTGGCCACGGTTTCACGAAAGTTTTCATGGTAGGCAATGGTGACATGGACAGCATCGACCCCGCCGGCGCGCATCTGCTCGAAGATTTTCTCGGACCAGTTGGCGTATTGCAGCGCATCGATACGATATGAGATTTCGGTCATGCCGGATTACCGCTCGCGATATAGGCCGTCTTGACCGTGGTGTAAAACTCCTGGGCATACTGCCCCTGCTCGCGCGGGCCGTAAGACGACTCGCCGCGCCCACCGAAGGGCACGTGGTAATCGGTGCCGGCCGTCGGCAGGTTAACCATCACGCAGCCGGTTTTAACATTGCGGCGGAAATGCGTCGCCCGCGCGAGGTTGCCGGTAATAATCCCGGCCGTCAATCCGAAACGGGTGTCGTTGACGGTTGCGAGCGCCTCGTCGTAGGAATCGACCTTGATCACGCAAGCGATCGGCGCAAATAATTCCTCACGATTGACCTGCCAGTCATTCTTCGTGCCGATGAACACTGCCGGTGTCATAAAATAGCCCTCGGTTTCGCGTTCGACGTGCTCACCGCCACAAAGCAGCTCCCCACCTTCTTTTCGGGCAAGCTCGACATTGCCCAGGTTTTGCTGCAACTGTGCGTCACTCGAAACCGGCCCGATCTGGGTGCCCGGTTCGAGCGCGTGCCCGACCACCATGTTGCGTGCACCCTCGACCAGGCGCTCCACGAAATGATCATGCACATCTTTATGCACGACGATGCGAGACGAGGCAGTGCATTTTTGCCCGGTGCTACCGAAAGCGCCACCCAGTGCGCAGGTAAGCGCCGTGTCGAGATCGGCGTCATCCATGATCGCGAGCGCGTTCTTGGAACCCATTTCTAGCTGAACCTTGGTGAAATTGGTCACCGCTGACTGCGCGATACCACGCCCCACCGGGACCGAGCCGGTAAAACTGATCGCGTTGATCTGTGGGCTTTCGACAAGCTCCTGGCCGACACCGCTGCCCGAACCCATCACCAGGTTGAACAATCCCGCCGGGACGTTCTGGCGCGAAATGATTTCGGCGAATGCGACCGCACTCGCGGGGACCAGGTTGGCGGGCTTCCAGATCACCGCGTTACCAAACGCTAGCGCAGGCGCGATTTTCCAGACCGCGGTCGCAAGCGGAAAATTCCACGGCGAAATAACGGCCACAGTGCCAACGGGTTCGCGACGCACATCCACTTCGATGCCTTCACGTACCGAGTCTGCGTTGTCACCGATCTGGCGCAGTGCCTCGGCGGCATAGTAGGTGAAAAACTGGCCCGATCGATAAACTTCACCCTTGCCCTCGGGCTGTGTTTTGCCTTCTTCGCGCGCCAGCAAAGTGCCAAGTTCCTCGCAACGATCGATCAATTCATTACCGATCGCCATCAACACGTTGTAACGCCGTTCAAGCCCGGCACCCGCCCATTCGCGTTGCGCAGCCTGCGCGGCATCGAGCGCGCGTTGCAGTTGGGCGCTATCGGCCTGGGCGTACTGACCGATGGTGTCGGACAAATCGGAGGGGTTGATATTGGCGATTTCACTGGCACCGGCGAGCCATTCGCCAGCGATGAAATTTTGGTTGAGGTTGGACATTATATTTCCCGGGAACGACTCATATTAGCCCTACACAATAAGTCCGGTCAGTCACGCCGTCAATGGTTAGGCCACTATAAAGAACCGTGCAGAAATAGCCGAGAGCGATCCAGTCGCCACCTTGGAGCATAACCCACAAAAGACGCTCCCAACCGGCGCAAGCGCCGGTTGGTCCATCCATGGAATCGCTTGTCGCCCGATGCGTCGGATCGCGGCATCCGTGCCTCGCTACACTTTTGTGGATTATGCTCCAAGATGGCTAATGTAATTTTCGATAACCGATTGGGTCGTAACTGCGATTAATTGAGGACGAGAGTATCGCCGATTTTGGCGGGTTTGAACTGTTCGAGGTCGAGACCGCGGCGGTTCATTTCTTCGACCAGCAGCTGTGCGGGTTCGAGTATCGGCTCGATAGTCAACTGGAAGGTGCCCCAGTGGATGGGCAGTGACTGTTGCGCCTTTACCTCGAGATGGACCTGAACTGCCTGGGCCGGATCGATATGTGCGTACTGCATGAAATAACGTGGTGCGTAGGCTCCGATCGGGATCATCGCCAGGCGAAACGGCCCCAGGCGTTCTCCTATTTCCTTGAAATAGTGCTTGTTGTAACCGGTATCCCCGGCAAACCAGCTGTTGAAACCTGCAATATCGACGGCCCATCCACCCCACAGGGTTTTGTTGGTGTCCCAGGGCGTGCGTTTAGACCAATGTTGCGCGGGCGTCATCGTTACTTCGACCTGATCGTTGAAGCGATGACTCTCCCACCAGTCGAGTTCGATTACGCGCTCCTCCGAAATTCCGCGGTCGAGAAACCAGGCTTTTAATCCCAGCGGCACATACCAGAGTACCGAATCGCCAAACATATCGACCGTGCGGTGATCGAGAGAATCATAGTGATTATGAGACAGCAGGACGAAATCAACCTGCGGCATCTGTTCGAAGCTCAGCGCGGGCTGAGTGTAGCGCGGCTCGACTCCAAATTCGTAGTAAAACGGATACTGGGTGAGGTGCGGGTCGGTCAGATAGTTGATACCGTTGTATTGCACCAATGCGGTTGCATGCCCAATCCAGGTCACCCTCGGCAGAGTAGCCAAAGACCCGATCAAATCCAGGTCCGCTGCGCCTACGATCGATCTGATTTCCTCGGGATCACGCGGTGGCGGGTCATTTTCGCGCTGGCGCATAAAAAAATGCCCCAGAAACGATCCCTGTTTCTTACTAATGAATGCACCATTACCATGATGCACTTTTGCCGGATCGAAATCGACGCCCGTGGATGCACAGCTCACCAGTAAGAGGCAGAGTATGCCGAAAGTCGTTAGTCCGAATAGTTTAAGTTTTCTCACCCATCTGCCTACAACCCTGTTGTACGCATTATACGGGTTAGTCGTGGTAACAGATCAACAGCCTGTTACCGGAAATGACGTCAATCTATGGGTGACTTTACTTCGAGGTACTCTGTCATTTTGTCCGGGGACAGCGGCGCGCTGAAATAGTAACCCTGGTAGATCTTGCAACCGTATTGCTTCAGTAAATGGAACTGGTCCAGTTCTTCGACACCCTCGGCAACGACCTCGAGGCCGAGGTGCTTTGAAAGCGCCAGAATCGACGCGACCATGGCCTGATCACCCGAGTCGTCACAGATATCCTTGACAAACGAGCGATCGATCTTGATATGGTTTACCGGCAGGTTTTTTAAATGCGCCAGCGACGAGTAACCGGTACCAAAATCGTCAAGCGAAAAACTGATACCACTAAGAATGAGCTCCTTCATACGCAGTATCGCATCATCGAGGTTATGAATAATGTTGTGCTCGGTGACTTCCATCATGATGTTTTGCGACGGCACGTTGACGCGCGCGAGTTGCCGATGAATGTTATCCGCAAAATGGGCATCGCGGAATTGTCGAGGACTGATGTTAATGCATAACATGAAATCTTCTGCGACCAGGCCCCTTTCCATCCATAGCGTCATCTGCCTGAGCGCAGTTTCGATGACCCAATCACCCACTTCTACAATTTGTCCCGATGATTCGAGCACGTCGAGAAATTCCACGGGCGCAACGAGGCCCAACTCGGGATTCTCCCAGCGAATCAGGGCTTCGGCACCGATTATTTCCATTGCGGTATTAACCAGGGGTTGATAGTGAAGGCGGAACTGGTCTTCCTTGAGCGCTCGATGCAACTGGTTTTCAAGCTCCAGTTGACGAGTAACTTCACTGCTCATGCTTTCGCTGAAAAATTCGAGCCGGTTACGCCCCTCTCGTTTGGCCTCGTACATCGCGGTATCGGCAAAGCGCAGCAAATCATGGCCACTGGTTGCTTCCTCCGAGATCATCGAGATGCCGATGCTCGCGGTGACGCGTAAATCGGTTTCATGAATTCGACATTCCATCGAGATAGTGTCACGAATCTTGTTGGCGATTTCACGCGCACGGGAAATAGCCTGCCGGCCATCCCGGCTCAAGCTCGACAGGATGACGATGAACTCATCGCCTCCGAGTCGCGCCACGGTATCGTCACCGCGCACCTGTCCCTTTAATCGCTGTGCCATTTCCTGCAGCACGAGGTCACCGGCAGGATGTCCGAGCGAATCGTTGATGTTCTTGAAGTTATCCAGGTCAATAAAAAAAAGCGCGCCGAAGCTCTGGCTACGTCGCACGCGCACGACTTCCATATCGAGACGCTTGGCAAGCTCATTACGGTTCGGCAAGCCGGTTAAGGTGTCGTAATAGGCAAGAAACTCGACGCGCTCTTCGGCCGCGCGCAAATGACGAATATCGCGCGCAATGGTTGAGAAAAACTCGATCTCACCTAGATTGTTGCGATGCGAAATCAGTACCTGGGAGGTGAGCACCTTGTCACCATTAAGCGACATAAAAGTGGTTTCGTCAGTCCACATGCCCTCACGTATCGCCTGGGGAATACCTTCACTCAAAATCTTCTGGCCATCGCCGGGAGAGTGAAAATCGGCAAGGCGGATACGGCGGATGTCTTCGTTCTTGCCGATTCCGAGCAGATTTCGACCTGACTGGTTGATATAAGTCAGAAAGCCATCGAGGTTAGCAATACAAATCAGGTCCGGAGTGGCTTCGAGAATCGCGGTCAGGCGTTGCTGGCGCTCCCTGGCAAGTCTCTGATCGATGACCAGGCGCCATTCACGCATCACCCGGTTCGCGGTGCGCGGCAATGACGCCAGGGACTCCTGGGTTTTGACGATATACTCGGCTGCGCCAGACTTGATCGCGCTGACCGCCACTTTTTCGTCACCGTGGCTGGTCATAACAATCGTCGGGAAACCGGTTGCAGGAGCTAAAAGCTCGGTACCCTGTCCATCAGGTAACCTGATATCCGTAATCACCAAATCAGGAGGGGTATGATTAATCAGGGATTTTGCCTGGGCCAGGGTCGTGGTAATAACCAGTCTGCAATGCGCTTCAGTTTCAAACGCCCGATTGATCAAGGTCGCATGATCCGGGTCATCCTCGACGAGTAAAATATTATATTCTGGCTGGACGGGCATGGCGCTGCGCTTGTACCTTGTATCACCGTATGCAAACTTCTCGCCGTTTTATCGGCAGGTGCCTGATTATCCTAAGATAATACTTTTGATCTCTGCGCACTGCTGTCCACTGGTTTCGACGATTTCATCCAGGTTGTTTTCGTCGAGTTCCAGTTTCCCGATCAAGAACTCGTGCCTGCTATCATATTCACCATCGTGCGCAAGATCGCTGCTGGTCAATAGATTCGCCAAGGCCAGGATCATGGTTGCCTGCTGATCGCTTCGGGCCAGTTGATACTGGTGATGACAACGGGTTAACTCGCTCAGGGCCTCCGATAATCCCCAGGCTTCGATCAGCAGGGCACCAACCTCTGCGTGATCAAAGCCCATTAATTCACGCTCTGCCTGGTCACGCAGCTGATGCTGCTCTTCGATCTGGCGTTTAACCGCGTCGGCCAGGACCTCGTCCTGCTGGTAAATAACGAGAATACCGATATCGTGCAACATGCCGGCAAGAAACAGAATTTCTGACTCAGGCCCGCCTGTTGTTTTTGCAATCAGGCGCGCAGTGATTCCGCAGCGCAAGCTGTGCAACCAGAACTCATCGATATTGATTCCACGATATTTTAATGCGCTCATCGAACCCACTACCGTAGTGGCCAATACCAGGTTACGAAGATCGAGCTCGCCGATAATACCAACCGCGCTCGAAACTGTTTCAATCTCGCGCGCAAAACCGTAATAGGAACTATTGGCAATACGCAGTACTCTTGCACTCAGGGAGGGATCGTAAGCGATAATTTCGGCGATCTGCTCGCGACTGTGCCCCGGATCATCAATCGTTTGCTGTAAACGCAAATAGATTTCCGGCAGGCTGATAAGCTGTAGAACGTTTTCTACCAACGCGCGGGGCGTTTCCACTCTGACACCATTATCCACGATCTATTTGCTTGAATACGAATATATTCGTAAGTATAGACGGGATAATTTATAAATCCGTGGGAGGTTCGGGGTCAACAAACGGGCGATTTATCAGCGCCAGGGATTTTGATTCCAGGCGAGCCAATAATGCCCGAGATTGTCTATTAAAGACTCAAACTCGGAGAAATCCATCGGTTTAACAATGTAACTATTGGCGTGGTACTTGTAGGACTGGGCGATATCTTTGTCCGCCGCAGAAGTTGTCAGAATCACGACCGGCGTTTTGCGGGTGTTTTCGTCAGATTTTATACGACGCAACACTTCGAGGCCGTCAACCTTGGGCAAACGAAGATCGAGTAGTACACAGTGCGGGCTGGGAAACTTTTCCACGTCGCTGTATTCGCCCTCGCGGAAGATATAGTCGAGCGCCTTCTGTCCATCATTGACATGAAAAATCTGGCTCAAAAGCTTGTGCTGCGCAAAGCTGCGCTTGACCATTTCAGCATGCGCATCGTTGTCTTCAACCAGCAACAGGTTCAATGGATCAACGGCGGTTTCTGGGGTCATATTTCAAGTCACTTCGTGGACCTGTAGCGTAAAACAAACTAATAGTCCTGTCCATCACCCCACGATTAAATCAGGATATCTCAATCGTGCAAATCAATAATCTTAATTAACAGGGCAAGACTGACCCCAAATAACAGAATCTGCTGTTCCCGGCATCACGTTTAAGCCGGGACTGGTTCAATCCTTTTTCGGATTAAACGCCTTCGGCCTCGGGTAACGCGAGGTAATATCAAATTTGGTCAGGTCCATATGGCTACGCGTATATTCCCCGGATGCATCGCGCATCGGATCGAAGTCCCAGCCCTGGTAACGACCGATGCGTAGCGCCGCATGCACCGAACGCCGACGCTGCTGGTCCTTAATTACGGTTTCGCACAGCGTCTCGGAATCCCAGTAGTCGGCAGCTTCCTGGCGAAACTTTTCGAGCTGTTCGTGATCGGTTAAATTTTCCAGCTCGAGCGGATCCTTATCGAGATCGAAGAGTTGTTCAGGGTCGGTACTACAGGAAATATACTTGTACTGCCCACGTCGAATCATCAGCATCGGTGCGCCGGTACCCTCGGCGAGATACTCACTGACACAGGCATCGGGATCATTGCTGGCATCACCATCGCAAAGCGGCAGCAGTGAGCGCCCGTGAAGTTGATCGATCGGTGATGGCCGATCATCCCCCGTGGCCTCTGCAGCGACATCAACCAGCGTCGGTAAAACGTCTACCTGCGCCACCGGTGCTGTCACGCGCCGTGCAGCGAAGCGCCCCGGTTGGTGCACTATCATCGGAATACGATTCGACCATTCGCGGAAACTCATCTTGTACCACAATCCGAATTCGCCGAGCATGTCGCCATGGTCAGCGGTGAAAATGATCGTGGTGTTATCAGCCATGCCACATTCATCGAGCGTTGCCCGCAGGCGTCCAAGCCATTCGTCCACGTAACTGACGTTGCCGTAATAGGCCCGGCGCGCGTTGATAATATCCTGCTCACCGATATCGACCGCATCCAGCGCAATCACTTTTTCGAGGCGCGCGTTATGCGCATCCTGGATCGCCGGGCGCGGCACCGATGGCGGCGGGATATCAACCCCTTCATACAAGTCCCAGTATTGCTGCCGCGTGGCGTATGGATCATGCGGATGAATAAAGCTCGCCACCAGGCACAGCGGACGTTCATCTTCACAGCGCGCATGATCGTACAGCACACGCTGCGCCTGTGTACCGACTTCGTCGTCGTAAGCAAGCTGGTTGGTGATCGCTGCGACTCCCGCCTGTTTCACGCTCGACATGTTGTGATACCAGAGATCAATACGCTGATCGGGGTTGGTCCAATCGGGAATCCAGCCAAAATCGGACGGGTAGATATCGGTCGTGACCCGATCTTCGAAACCGTGTAGTTGATCCGGCCCGACAAAGTGCATCTTGCCGGAAAGGCAGGTGCGATAGCCCATCAAACGCAGATAGTGCGCGAAAGTAGGCATGGTTGCAGGCATGTAGGAAGCGTTATCGTAGCCGCCACATGCAGAAACATTCTGGCCGGTCATAAATGCATAGCGCGCCGGTGTGCACAACGGGCTGGAACTGTAAGCGGCATCGAAGATAACGCCTTCCCCGGCGAGGCGGTCGATGTGCGGGCTTTTTACAACGGCGTTCTGATAACAGCCAAGGGCAAGTGCACCGAGCTGGTCCGCCATGACTACGAGGATGTTCTGCATATCCGTTACCCCTGGTTTAATAGCTACAACAGGTTTGCGCCATCAAACACCGTCACCTCCATGCCAGCGGTATCGATGTCGTCTATGCAGCCGAGGTTAACCCGGCAATGGCCCGGGATGCGCAGCATTTCATTGTGGGTATAAATACCGCAGTGCTTGCAAAAGTAATGCCTGGCAACCTTGCTACCGAACTGGTAAAGACCGACATCATCCGGATCTGCGTCGATCTTGAGCGCTTCCACCGGTATCGCCTCGGTGCTCATCAGCGCGCCCTTGCGACGACAAATCGAGCAGGTGCAGCGCAGTGCCTGCGTGATCTCTTCACCTTCGTATGAAAATTTAATTGCACCGCAATGGCAACTACCCTGGTATTGATGCGTCATGGCTACTCCGCTTGACTATGACCCTATTTCACCGCGCTAAACAGGAATCGGTTTACACAAAAAAAGTACTCGTCTTTTTGAACAAGTCGTTCGACACCATCGAGCCAGGCCTCGGATTCCGCCTCCGAAATTGCATCCAGCTTGCGTGCGGTAGTGGCAAAATTCTGCAACATGTTCGCCGAAAAGCTGCTCTTCGAATAACTTGCATTCAACACCGGAATCGCTTCCACGCGCAGCGCGCTGAAACCGATTTGCCCGAGAACCGGTCGCAGCCGGCGCGGCAGGTTTGGATTGACGACAGCGCGGCCCCAGGCATCAAAAATCTTACGCGTCAACACCTGGTCCTCGCTATTGATGATGGCTCCGCTCCAGTCAGTTTCGATAATGGCAAGGCGACCGCGAGGCTTTAACAGACGATAAAACTCGTTTAAGGCCTTATCCATATCCTTTACATACAGCAACGTCTGGGTGCAGCTTAAAGCATCAAAACTGGCGTCCTCGAACGGCATGGTTTCAACGCTGCCCTGCTGCAGGTTAACCTGCTCAAGCCCACCGCAGCGCGCACGCGCATGGGCAAGCATGTCGTCGCTGAAATCGACCCCCTCGGCCCGGCCGCCGGTGCCGACGGCAAGCGCTTCAAGCTCCAGCAATAGCCCGGTACCGCAGCCTGCGTCGAGCACGGATTCACCGCTGGCAAGTGACAGTGCAGCGAGCGTGCGCAGGCGCTGATGCACGATTTCGGGGGTCTGGTAACTGCGCTCGATAAGCTCGGCGGCTTTTTTATCGTAGGTTTCCATATCGCCTCAAAACCATGTCAGTCTTTTGTTTCGAGGCTAAGCTTGAGTCCCTGCTGGTAATAGCTTGCAGCCTTGAGGGGCTGCTGCAATTGATGTTCGAACAATTCGGCAAGTGCGAGACAGGCAGCCGGTGTTGCGCTGGCGCCTATACTGGCTTCAAGGTAGCCCTGGGCCTTACCCCACAGGCGTGCGCGCATCGCTATCCGCCCCAGGGCCAGTAACAGGTTTTCGTTGTGACCGAATTCATCGAGCCACTTCTCGACACGCGCCAGTTGCACATTCGCGTCCTTTGCCTCGAATCGTCCATAACACTCGATCAGGCCATCATCCCATTGATTATCAAGCGCTTTGAGGACAAGCTGTTCGGCCTTACTGCTGTACCAACCTTGTTGCGCCATCAGGTCTAGATAGTAACGCATCATCACGGTGTCGGATTGCATTGCCTTTGGAATCTTGCTCCAGGCCTGTTCGAAGTTCGCCTGGTCACCGCTGGCGAGATCAAGAATTCCGCGATAACCAGCCTGTTCCATCTTCTTGAGGCGCGATTCCTTGAGCAGTTTCTTGCGCCGCACTTCGGGCAGAATCTCGACCAATGCCTGCCAGTCTTTCAGATCAAAGTAAGCACGCGCCAACAGCATGGTCACGTAGTCGTGACGCGGCGCGATACTGTGCAGGTGCGTCAGTGTTGCCAGCGCCTGTTCGGTTTGCTGATGCGCAAGCTGGAGTTCGGCCTGCGTGACACCGACCGCGAGCTCGGCATCGGGATTCGCCTCGTGCGCATCTTTCAGGTATTTGTCGCGGGCATCGTGCTTGCCCTGCAACTGGGCTGCGCGCGCCGCCCCGAGGTAATGCACCAACGGGCTCTCACTGGAATCGACCAGGTGCATCAAGTGGTGTTCCGCCTTTTCGAAACGTCCCTCGGAAAGATCGATCAGGCCCTGGTTAAGCTGCCGCCGCGCCCTGGCAAAACGCCGGTTCTGCGACTGGCGGCGCATCGTACGCGGCAGGCGCCAGATGCCGCGCAACAACCTGAGGCCGTAGTAAAGCGCGATAACCAGTACGATCAATACCACCAGCCCAAATGCGAGCGTAGTTTCGACCGTGTAGTCACGATAGCGCAATAGCATAAAGCCCGGGTCTTCGCGCACCAGCAACACCGCACCCAGCGCAAGGATTACCAGGATTAACAGGCTGACGATAAACTTAACCATTGTCAGGCTCCGGGGCTTCGCTTGTGGCGGGTTGCGGCTCCGCTTCACGCTGGCTCAGAATGCGCAGTAATTCGCGCAGGGATCCGGTGATATCGGGCTTTTCGGGTTTAAGCTCCATCTTTTGCAGGTCCTGCAACTGGGTCATGAAATCGTTATTGGCGGCGTTATCAAGATCGTAGAATTCGCGAAACAAGCGCAGGCTTTGTTCGATCAGTCGTTGATACTGCCGACCGTCGCGCTCGAGTACCGCCCATCGCGCGAGCTTGAGATTATCTTCGAGTGTTTCACCGACATCGGCGAAATTGGCCTCGATCTCGGTCGGCTCGGTCGCCTCGTTGCGGACCTTCACTAACGAATTGATAAACACGTTAAAGCGATCAAACCAGTCCTGTGAGGTTTCGGCTTCCTGTGGCTCCGAGGCGACTTCATCCACGCGCAGCGCGAAGCCGGGTTCAAGCACCCTTACCTGGCGACGCAGCTGTGCCAGGATCAGGGTCATGCCTACCAGGTCGGCACGCTTGCGTGTTTTCAGGTCGGCAATTTCCTCGCTGATCATGACCCGGACCGGCAACAGCCCAGGGTCACCAGTGAGTGCGATTCGGTCGCTCGCCGCCTGCAAGGTAATCGCGGCACCCTCGAAATCGTCCTGCAGGATCAGTTTGTGCTGCGCGACACGCATCAGGTATTCGACTTCGGCTAGTTGCCAGTCATTCTTGTCACGCCCATAGAGCTCGTAGAGTTTCTCGCTTGACTCCCGCAGGCTCTGTTGCCCGATCCCGAGTTCGTCGATCTTTCTGCCGAGACTGCCGATATCGCCTTTCAGGGGCGACAGGCTGGAGTCGAGGCGGGCGTTGTTCGCCTTGCTTTCCAGCTGTTGTCGCAACTCGCCAATCGTTGCCTGGCGATCCTGGGCAACTTGTTGCTGTTGCCACCAGTAGTAACCTGCAGCACAGGCAAGCAACAGAATTAGCAGGAAATTGAACAGACCGAACCAGGAGCGGCGCGGTTTCGGCGGCGCCGGTTGGTCGGGCTCCGCTTGCGGTTGGTTCTCGGTCTCGCCGACTCCTTTTTCCTCGGCTACCAGCGGGGTTTCGGTCTCTCCGGACTCATCGCTCCCGGCCACCGTGGAGGTTTCGGCTTCGCCGGATTCCTCGATCTCGAGCGCTGGTGAAGTTTCGTCTTCAGCGGATACTTCGATCTCGAGCGCTGGCGAGGTTTCGTCTTCACCGGATGCCTCGACCTCTAGCTCAACTTCGGAATCCGCTACCTGCATGGAATCCGTATCGCTGGCCATTCCCTCGGGGCCTTTTTTCTTGTCGCTCGATGAATCGTCTTTACTCATATCTTATTTATGTCGAGGTTAGCGCTGATCCGCCCATTCGCATATCGTCTGCTGGATTCCTTCGTCGCTTGCACTTTGCGCGATAACGATGGGTGCATTATGTCCCAGTTTCAGCGCTGATTCACGCATTCTTTCGCTAATCAAAAGCCACGGGATCTGGCGTAATCGTTCAGCGGCTGCAGCGTCTACCAGCTCGAACAGGTTATGCATACCCTCGTTACTGGTCAATATCGCGAGCGTTGGAAACCCGTCATCAACGAGGTGATTGAAGGCAGACAGATCACAGCGAGGCAGCTCGCGCCGGTATACCTCACAATAGTCGACCTCCGCGCCGCGTGCGGCCAGTTCATCACCGAGCAGGTTGCGGCCCTGCTGACCACGAAAAATCATGATGCGTTTACCCGCGACCAGTTGTAAAGCTTCGGCCTCGAGCAGGGCTTCACTGTTATAGGGTTCACCTGCGACCAGGCAGTGGTCCAGGTTCTCGATCCGGTTGGCGAGTGCTTGCCGGGTCGCCCCACCGATCACGCCAAAGGTGGTACCGGTTGCAAGCCGTGCCATATCGAATAATTGAAACGCACCTTCAACCGCATTGCGACTGACAAATAACAACACATCGTATAGCCCGATATCCCGGTCCAGCCTTTGCCGCAATGCATCGTTTGCAGTCAGTTCGATTTCGATTACCGGAAATGACAGAACCCGGGCGCCATCCCGCTCGAGCAACGCGGTAAGCTCGACCTGCTGGTGCCGGGGCCTGGTATTCAGAATCACCTGGCCCTTAAGAACCGACGGCACGCCTAATCCCGCAGCCTGGCGAGGATACGATCGGCGCCCTGTGCCAGTAACTGACGCGCCAGTTGCACCCCGAGATCGTGGGCCTCCGAGCTGTTGCCGCGGATTTCAGCACGCAAAATCTGACTGCCATCGGGTTCACCCACGAGTCCTCGCAGGTAAATCTGGTCTTGCTCAAGCACTGCGTAACCCGCAATAGGCACCTGGCAGCCGCCACTC
Source organism: Gammaproteobacteria bacterium (assembly GCA_029288195.1). GTDB lineage: Bacteria > Pseudomonadota > Gammaproteobacteria. The sequence continues at coordinate 18,641 of JARFPR010000398.1, forward strand.
AGGGTTTCATTCAAGGCACGCTCGGCGGAAATCCTGAGAGTGGTTTCGGCATGCGCAAGTGGTCCGATCAATTCGCGCAATTGTTCATCGTCGCTACGAATTTCGATGCCGAGTACGCCCTGGCCGATCGCAGGCAGACAATCCTCGGGCGCGATCGCGGCCTTAATGCGCTCGGCAAACCCGAGGCGCTGCAATCCCGCTGCGGCAAGGATTATGGCATCGTATTCACCCGCATCGAGCTTGGCGAGACGGGTATTGACGTTGCCTCGCAACCAGTCGACCCGCAAATCGGGGTAACGTTCACGGATCTGTGTCTGACGGCGCAGACTGGAGGTGCCAACCAGTGAACCTGAAGGCATCGCGGAGAGATCTTTATGGTGGTTGGAGACGAATGCATCACGCGGGTCTTCGCGTTCCATGACCAGCGCAAGTTCGAGACCATCGGGAAATTCTACCGGTACATCCTTGAGTGAATGCACGGCAAGATCGGCACGACCATCGAGCAAGCCGAGTTCGAGCTCCTTGACGAACAGGCCCTTGCCACCCACCTTGGCGAGCGGTGCATCGAGCATTTTGTCGCCGCGTGTTTTCATAGTCACCAGCGCAACCTTGATCTGTGGATGCAAGGCCTCGAGACGCGTCGCAACATGTTCGGCCTGCCACAGCGCTAGCGGGCTACTGCGGGTAGCGATGCGCAGTTCTGTTCTGGGTTTGACCATGCTGGTTACAGGTTCCTGATGATTTTACGCACGCCCGGCAGGTGGCGGCGGCTGACCTCGAGGGTATCGTCAATATCGCGGAAGGTAACGCGCTGGCCTTCATCTTCGGACTGCATCCCGGCGAGCCGCGACAGGCTTACCAGCGCATTGCGGTGGATACGATAGAAGCGATCACCAAATTCGGACTCGAGACCCTTGAGCGCATCTTCGATCAATACCTCGCCCTCGGTATGACGCACGGTGACATATTTCTGTTCGGCGTGGAAATAATAGATGTTTTCTATCGGCACCAGCACCAGGCTGCCGCGCACACGCGCGCAAATATGCTGGCGCGTCTCGAGTTCCGACAGCACGCCATTGCTGCGGCTGGTCTGCGCCCGGGTTGGACGGATGGTTGCGTCCAGCGCGGTCTGCAGGCGCTCCTGTTTGACCGGCTTGAGCAGGTAATCAACCGCGTGGGTTTCGAAAGCTTCAAGTGCATGATCAGAAAAAGCGGTGACGAAAATAACCGCGGGTGGTTCATCCAGCTTGGCGATATGACGCGCGGCCTCGATGCCGTCCATACCCGGCATCCGAATATCAAGTAACACGATATCCGGTTCGAGGCTCTGCGCCATTCCGAGCGCTTCCAGTCCGTTAACCGCCTCGCCCACCAGTTCGTGCGAATCGAGTTCGCCCACCATGCGCGACAGGCGATCGCGTGCCGGTTTTTCATCGTCTACTATCAGTATCTTCACGCAGCCTCCACGCTCGGAATGTTTAGTTTTACAGTATAGCGCGTCTCTGTTTCAGATAGCTCCATTGCAGCCAAACCACTAAACGCCAGGGTGAGGCGCTCCTGGATATTCTCCAGTGCCATACGATTTCCCTGGCGTCTTCCCGCCTGTTCCACCGGTATCAACGGGTTGGAGATTAAAATTTCAATAGCGGCATCCGATTCATGAATGTCGATTTCTATGCTGCCACCACCCGGCAAGGGCTCAACTCCATGGTAAATCGCGTTTTCCACCAATGGCTGCAGGGTCAGCGCCGGCAGGCTGAGCTTCGGTTCCGGTGTCGGGACTTTCCAGATCACTTCCAGTCGGTCGCCTAGGCGTAAGGCCTCGAGGTCGATATAGCTGCGTGTCAACTCCAATTCCTGCTTGAGGGAGATACTGGATTCGGCCGCGAGGCTGGCTCTAAACAGGTCCGACAGATTCTCAATTGCCTGTTCCGCGAGATCCGGCTGGTCGTGAGTCAGGCTGGCGATAGTATTCATACTGTTGAACAGAAAATGGGGTCGTATGCGTGCCTGCAGTGCCTGCAACCTCGCCTGGGCCTGTATCTGCAAGTGGAGTTCGGATTCGTAGTGGAGGTAAAAGTAACGCAGTGCGAGACCGATCAGAATAGCGGCAACCGACAGGTTGCGAATCAGCGTGTAGCCGACGTCCTGTGCGGTCGGCCCAAAGCGCAATACTTCGCCGATGCTTAAACTGCCGAAGCTAACCAGCAGTGTCATCAACAAGGTGATAGTAATTGCAATGATCGTGGTGCGCAGGTGATCCCCAAGCCAACCCCGGCGCATGAACAGGCACAACAGTGCCGCGGTAATCATACCGACCCACAGCATCGCAACCGAGATCAGCGCGATATGAACGAACAGGCTACCCCCGCTAAAGCTGACCAGGGCGAATACGATCGCGATCAGTTCAACCACCAGTAACAGGCGCAAAAACGCTTCCCCATCGCAGAAATTGGGCAGGTAAGTCGTGTTTTCGGAGCCGGGTATACTTTTTTCTGTATTATCTGGCATAAAGAGTTGATTTGTTCGTCGTGCGCTGCAAGCATACAACAATATCCATCGAAATGTGCTGTCGCATTACGCACACATTTACAGTAGCCAAACGACCAGATATCAATGAGCAAAGATGATACCCGAATGTGGGGCGGGCGTTTCAATCAACCCACCGATGAGTTCGTGCAGGCGTTTACCGCCTCGGTCGGTTTCGACCGGCGGCTCGCGCATGCCGACATCGAAGGTTCGCGTGCGCATGCAATGATGTTAAAGCACATCGGCGTGCTCAACTCTGACGAACTCACCGCAATTAAATATGGTCTGCAACAGATTCGGGATGAAATCGACGCCGGCAAGTTTGCCTGGTCGGTGGCACTCGAAGACGTGCATATGAACATCGAAGCGCGCCTGACCGAACTGGCCGGTGATGCCGGCAAGAAACTGCACACCGGGCGCTCGCGCAACGACCAGGTCGCGACTGACATCCGGCTATACCTGCGTGAACAGATCGGGATCTGTATGCACGCAATACGCAGCTTTCAAAACGGGCTGCTCGATCTCGCCGAACGCGAAGCGCAAACGATTATGCCCGGTTTTACCCATTTACAGGTCGCGCAACCGGTCAGCTTCGGACACCACATGATGGCCTGGTTCGAAATGCTCGATCGCGATCACGGCCGACTTACCGATTGCGCAGCACGCATGAACCAGATGCCGCTTGGCAGTGCCGCGCTAGCCGGCACCTCGTTCGAACTCGATCGTGAGTACAGCGCAGAACTGCTTGGCTTTGATATGCCCAGCCGCAATTCAATCGATGCGGTCAGCGATCGCGATTTCGCCATCGAATTTTGCGCCGCTGCCTCGATCTGCATGATGCACCTGTCGCGCATGGCCGAGGAACTCGTGCTTTGGTCGAGTGCACAATTCGATTTTATCCAGCTGCCGGATCGTTATTGCACCGGTTCTTCGATCATGCCGCAAAAGAAAAACCCGGATGTGCCGGAGCTGGTGCGTGGCAAGGTCGGTCGCGTAACAGGTCACCTGATGAGCCTGCTGATGCTGATGAAGGCGCAACCGCTGGCCTACAACAAGGATAACCAGGAAGACAAGGAACCGTTGTTCGATACGCTCGACACCTTGATCGATTCGTTGCGCGCGTTCGCGGACATGGTGCCGGCACTTAGCGTCAACCGCGACAGCACCTATCAAGCCGCACAACAGGGGTATGCGACGGCGACCGACCTGGCCGACTACCTGGCCAGGAAGGATGTGGCCTTCCGCGATGCGCACGAAGCAGTCGGCAAGGCAGTTGCGTTTGCGATCGAGCAGGACAAAGACCTGAGCGCCTGCACGCTCGAGGAATTACAGAAGTTCGACCCGCGCATCGAGCAGGATGTGTTTGAAGTGTTGACGCTTGAAGGTTCGCTTAATGCACGCAATATCACCGGTGGAACCGCTCCGGAACAGGTGCTGTTCGAGGTCAACGCGGGTCGCGAAAGGCTCAAGGACTAACGTCAGTCCCCGGAAAACCGTCATTCCCGAGTAATCGGGAATCTTGCGACCCAGCTACCATTGCAAGATCCCGGCTCGGGGGCCGGGATGACGTTTTTGTGTCATTCGCGCGTATGCGCGAATGACATCATATTAAAACTTTTTCAAGCCACTCGGCGAGATGGAAGATTTCCTGTTCGGAAACACTGTGCGCCATGCCCTTGTATTCATGCCATTCAACCTCGTAGCCGCCATTTTCAAGGACGGCGCGTGTTTCGTAGGCGAGGGCCACCGGTACCACCGGGTCGGCCGAGCCATGCGCCAGTAAAATCGGAATGCCGTCGTTGGTGGCGGACTTTTCCTTTTGTAGTGATTCCGCGAGCGGTAAAAAAGTAGACAGGGCGATAATACCGGCGAGTTTTTTGTCGTGACGCAGACCTGCGTGCAACACGATGGCACCACCTTGCGAGAAACCCGCAAGCACGATGCGCTCAGGCGCGATGCCACTGGCGATTTCAGCATCCACAAGCTCACTTACCATTTCAGCCGAGGCGCGGATACCTTTCTCATCGGCTTCGGCACTGATGTCCGCGGTACGAATATCAAACCAGGCGCGCATCACGAAACCCTGGTTGATGGTGACCGGCATCATCGGAGCGTGCGGAAAAACGAACCGAATATTAAGGCCGGGATCAAGGCGCAGTTCAGGCACGATGGGCTCAAAATCGTGTCCGTCGGCACCGAGGCCATGCAACCAGATCACGCTAGTATCGGGCGCATGCACGCCGGTTTCTACTACCAGGGGGTCATCAGCCATGACAGGTCTCGTTAATAGCAAAGGCCGGATTATAGCGGTGGATCGCGAATCCTTCACGCACTATTCAAATCGCTCAGCGGACTGCGCACCCCGCGGCCTGGGTCTCGCATGTCCGAAGATTCGTGGAATATTCGTACAATTCGTTCTGTTTCTGTCCTGGGTGTAAACTTCAGCCTGACAATAGGCAAAAGAGCAAAAAGTTTGCACCAAAATACTCGCTACATAATAAGCGCATGCAGTCGAACCGGCCTACGGCCGGCCGCTGATGCGGGGCGTTAGAGAGCCATGATCTTACTACGACCATCTACCAGGGATGAGCTTGTAAGTTTCGATAAAATGGACCGCCAGAATCATGCAAAGAGTTTTGTTACTCAAGTCGGGATAGAGATCCATCAAAAATATTATGACAATACCGATGTAACATATCTGACTATAGAAAATAGCAACGGAGAAATTTCTGGTTACTTCGTTCTAGTGACAGAGGCAGATAAAGGGAGCTTGGAATTCCGCCGAGTTCTAATAGATCAATATAAGCGTGGTATAGGTCAAGCTGCAATTACAGAAATGGAAAATTACTGCAGGGAGAATTTTCGCGTTGATAGAATCTGGTTAGACGTGTACGAGGACAATGAAATTGGGATACATATCTATGAGAAGATGGGCTATCGTCAATTCAAGGCAGAACGTGAAGACGGGCGAAAATTACTATTTTACGAGAAGGCTCTCTAACAAGCGCATGCAGTCGGACGCGGCAAAGCCGCGCCGCTGATGAGAGGCGTTATGCGTCCTGAAAATCTGGCAAGAACCTATCGCCTGTTATTTGGTATTTTCGCGCCCCCGATATTTGGGGCCATTTTGTTTTTAATATTTGCCTTTGTTACAGAAACAAATACTAGCCTGTTAAACATTGGTCGCATATTAGAGTATTTGGCCCAACTTCACGTAGTTATATTTTTTGCCTTTGTTTTTGTCGGAATTCAATCGCTTGCTTTCAGCCTAATCATGGAGTTTGTTGTTCGACCAAAATCTCTTGGGCTGAGATATTTCTTGCTGATAAGTTGTATTCTTGGTTTATTGGCAGCACTTGTTCCAGGTGTACTTGTTGACGATTTAGGATTGTTCGTATCTGTTGGCTTTCTTGTCGGTACCTTCGTCGGATTACTGATACATGATAGGGGCACCGAAATTGATCGGAGGAACGCATAACAAGCGCATGCAGTCGGGCCCAGCAGAGCTGGACCGCTGATGCGAAGCGTTATGTTGCAAGTATTCAAGAGCACTCGTTAATCTAAACTAGCGCAAAGCAGTTAAGGTGTTTGCCAGTTCGTGAAAAACGAAATAACTAGCGATTATGTATTCCGCGAATGTTCCTTCGCTTGCTGCTGTCGCAAAGCATTCAGATCCTTCTTTCGTTTTGTTACCATGCTTTGGCAAAACACAAAAATTGATCCGGCTGCAATGGTTACCGCATATCGAATCAATGGTGGAACATCAAATGCCCAGACACTGATTAGTATGACTAGCACCAGCATCACAAACATACCGAAAATTCTTTCGTCGAGTTGGTTGATCGTCGAGTTGTGACTCCGCTCGAAACCTTTGGCATGTTCAAGTTGTCTCTGAGCTGCCTTGGCCTCCGTAATTGCAATTCCCAGTTCAGAGTTATCATCCATAGTGCTGCCCTCAACAACCGATAAGCAAACATTGTAACCCGGAAACCAGTGGAAAGACGAATATCCAGCCAAGTTTGCCGCCCAATACTTGATTTTAGAGGTCAGGATTTAATCGGCTTGCAGTTATACTGGAACAATGTCCATTTGCCACATAACAAGCAAATGCAGTTGGACGCGGCAAAGCCACGCCGCTGATGCAGGGCGTTATGTGGCATGTTATTTCGTGACTAGAATGCATTAACTGCGATGGGCTTGAAAATAATAATTGGAATTGTTATTGCGCTGCTTTTGCTTGGTTTCGGGGGGCTATATATGAAGGACTCCGCGACAGTGAAGCAAGCGCTCATTCTTGAGAAGTTTTTCAAAGACTACTGCCGGCAGCATAATAGTTATCCTGGACTTGAAGTCGTAGAGAAAAGTTTTCCAGAATTGTATCCCGATCACGAGTGGTACTACTGGCCCAATGAAACACGCACCGTCGCAACCTTTCAATACCCTATGACGTTGCCAATACCCTCCGCTCCTGGTGGCTCAAAGCTCTCCGAATTCATTCCCATCATTTATTCCTATGCTGTCCATCATCCCTGCCAAGGTATACTTTGACCACATAACATTAACATTCGGAATATTCACAAATGCCAAATAATAAGCGCATGCAGTCTGACCGGTTCACTCGCTACGCGAGCGAAACGGCCGCTGATGCGAGGCGTTATGTGCTTCTACGCGTTTGATGAATAGAAAATCGAGAATCCCATCAGAGAGTGAATTTGCTTACGCTAAGCAAAAAATGAACGAACGTTCTAAAAAAGAGAGAAATTGTAAAACTGCCATCTTGACCACTCTAGCCAAAGACATTCCTTGTCATGACATTTGGGTTTGGTTATCTGACACAGCAATAACTATAAGTTACATTTTCCCAAGTGATAAGGACATGGAAAAACATAAAAGCAATAAAGGGAAAAAGGCTATAGAGGTAGCGGTTCAACGGGCAACCCATAGGATGGAAATTGAAAAAGTTTTAATCGAGTATCATTCGCATGAATGCATTTTGAAAAATTACAATGGCAACTATGAAAAGTACTTCAGGTAGCAGAATCGCACATAACAAGCGCATGCAGTCGGACACAGTGCCCTCTACGCGCGCACTTTGCCGCTGATGCGAGGCGTTAGCACTTAATAGTGAGACTAAAATGAATTTTGAGAAAATGTCTGATAAAGAGATTCTCGATATAGCAAATCCGATAATGGATAACTTGATGGAAGCATCGACAGATATTGATCACGAAAGACACATAAGAGACTTCACAGACAGAATGAAAAGAATAGTGACCAAGGACTATCTTCAAAAAGTCTGTGAAAACTATCAAGCCGAAAAAGGCTACTTTGGAGTACGCGATCCAGTAGCTGTTTTCAAGCGGCCTGATTCAGCTGCAATTGTATGGAAACAGTTATTCACAAAGGCAAAAGGTGAGCACGTGGCAGAAATGGTTTTGGTTCACCAAAACGGGAGGTTTCTGTGTGATCATGCGATGGTGTTCTAGCAATGTGCTAACAAGCGCATGCAGACAAACTGCTCCAAGCGCTGCGAGCTTTCCGCAGCCGCTGATGCGAGGCGTTATGTGCAATGAGTAGGCCGCCATACATTTCCCTACCCAATAAGAGTCTTGACCAGGACTCGGAGATGGCCA
>JARFPR010000421.1 GCA_029288195.1 Gammaproteobacteria bacterium
TTCGCAATTATCACGTGGAGGGAGCACTAGTGCGCCCCAAGGTAGGCATCGATGACGCGTTGATCATTCTGTATTTCATCAGGCGTGCCCTGGGCCAGTAATTCGCCATGCGCCAGGCAATAAATCGTTTCGGCCATGTTCATGATCACGCGCATGTTGTGCTCGATGACGAACAGGGTGATGCCAAACTCGGTATTGGCACGCTTGAGTCGATCGATCAGGCCATTGATCAGGGTTGGGTTGATGCCCGCGGTAGGTTCATCGAGAAGCAGGCAGGTCGGTTCGTTCATCAACGCCATCGCAAATTCGAGCAACTTTTGCTGGCCAAAAGACAGGTCGCCGCTTTTCAGCATGCGTTTTTCATAAAGCCCGACAAACTCGAGTAAATGATCAGCCCTTTCGTAATCCTCTTTAGTATAAGTTTTAAGTGCATCCCAAATGCTCATCTTGCGATGCGGCAGTGAAATCAGCATGTTTTCGACGCCATTCATAGCCCCGTAGATACGGGTCTGCTGAAACGTACGCAGCAATCCCCGTCGGGCGATTTGTTGCACTGGTAAGCGTGATATTTCTTCACCTTCAAACCGAATCGATCCGCCGTCAATCGGGTGGTAACCGACGATGGAATTAAACAGCGTGGTCTTGCCCGAACCGTTTGGTCCGATTAACCCGGTAATGGTTCCGGAATTAACTGACATTGATACGTCATGGTTGGCAACAACACCACCGAAAGATTTAGACACCCTGCGAACATCAATAATTGCGGTCATTCAGTTTCCCCCGCAATTTTTTCTTCTACCTTAATGCCAAACCATTCGGGGCGCTTATGCACCAGCCAGCCCATCACACCATCCTGGAAATAAACCACGGTGACGACAATCAGCGCACCGAGTGCAACCCATTGCCATCCGAGCAGGTAGTTCCAGGTAACTTCCTTGAAAACGTGAAACAGGATCGCTCCAATGACTGGTCCCCACAGGGTTCCCTTGCCACCAAGCAACACGCACACCACCATGAAAATACCCAGGTTAATGGTCTGGTAGGCCGATTCCAGAGGTTCGAAATGAATCAGCTGGAAAGCAGATATACCACCGGCCATGCCGACGAAAAACGCGGCCATCGCCCAGGTATAAAGTTTGTAGCGCAAGGTATGGATTCCCATCGCGTCGGCTTTTTCCTCGTCGTCACGGATCGCGTTGATCGCAGCGCCAAAACGGGTACCGTACAGCCATTTGGCAAACAGGAAGGTGCTGACACCAACCGCGGCAAACAGAAAGTAAAAGAAAATCTTGCCAATGTCGAGGTCGCCCGGGTAAACCGGTAACGCAATACCCTGGCCTCCGCCAACCCAGTCCCAGTTGGACACCAGTTCACCGGCGGCGATAGCTACGCCCAGGGTTCCGATTGCAAAATAGGGTCCGCGCAGGCCAAAGGTAAGGTAGCCAATCACCACCGCGGTGATCGAACAAAACAATCCTGCGCCCAGCACGCCAAGCGCCAGGCCACCGAAATATTGCAGATCGGTAAACTTGTAGATTCCGCCGCCCGCCGCATTGGTGTAGTCGCCGACATCGTAGACCATGCCGATCGAAATCAGCGCCGCGACATACATGCCGGTACCGTAAAAGAAGATGTTGCCGAGCGAGTTATAACCCATTTGCCCACCGGTCATATCCCAGGTCAGGGCGACGATGATCATCAACCACAGGGTCGCCAATTGCGTACCAAAGTTGGGGAATGCGAAGGGCGCGATAAAAGTAAAAGCCAGGATCGCAGCGTACAAAATGGTTTTGTTTTTAGCCATCTGTCGCGCTCACTTTAAAACCTGGCGATTACGTCGTTGCTGAATCAGGCGCACCAATAAAACCAGCAAAAGCAGCATTACCGCGATCGCCTGTTGGTAACCGATGCCGAAGATATGCGCACCATACTGCTCCAGTGCACCAATACCAAGACCCGCCGCGATAACGCCCGGCAGATTGCCAAGGCCGGCGGCGGTGACGATAACAAATGCACGAATCGAGTAGGAAATGCCGTAGAACGGCTGGATCACCCAGACCATGACGATGATTGCCCCGGCGGCACCACAAATCGCCGAATTCAGTGAAAAGGTGAAAGCGTATACCTTCTCGGTATCGATACCCATGACGCGCGCCGCGCGGGCATCCTGTGCGGTTGCACG
>JARFPR010000480.1 GCA_029288195.1 Gammaproteobacteria bacterium
GCAGTGATAGTTTCAATTCGCCGTCACCAACGACGGTCAGTTGAAGTTCGGGGTACTTGGGTTTCAAACGCTCCATCGCCTGTAATAAAAAGCTACAGCCCTTTTTTTCAACCAGGCGACCAACAAAAAGCAGTGATGGACTAGTGGTCTCACGCTTGTCCTGGGTGAATTTTTTCAGGTCGATACCGATATAGTGCTGAATCAGTTTCTGCTCCGGGCAGCCTTTGGCCAGGGCTTGTTCAGCGATAAATTCCGATACTGCGATTATACGATCGACATGTGCAAAAAAGCGTTGATTGGTTGTGTTCTGTAAGACCGCGTTCTCGTGCTTGGTTATATCATGTCCGTGGACCGTGGTAACCACGGGTATGCCAAGCTTGTCACCGATTTTGACTGCATCGATCCCGTCATTAAAAAAATGTGCATGCATCAGGTTCGGATGCTGGTCCCTGATTTTATTGAGCCATTTCAAGCTGGACGTTAAGCCGGAGCGAAACATCAGTTTTTCGAGCTCGACGAAGTGGCTATCGTCTTCGAGCAGTATTCTGGTTGACCCGTCGATCATGTCGAGGCCTGATTTATCGCTGGAAAATCCGCAGTAAAGCGGCCGGTAATTCGGCAATAGTTGCCCCTGATCGGCTATAAAAGTTTCCGAGTAAGATAGTAGTCTTTTTCGAAATATGGCAACACAGGACGCCAAGTGATCTCCTCTAAATTATTGCGAGCGTTGAAGTTGATGTCGAATTTTACGTGTCGCCAAGCGCATCTTAAGGTATCTGCCTATGGTTCGCAGGCTTAATCTATCTTTAAAAATCAACGGCAATAGCCTGATATTCCATTTGTCACAGTGCTTTTCAATAACCGATAGCACCTCTTCGGCTGGCTTTTTGGGCAGTTTCACGCATTCGCGCGCCAGTTGCGTCATGGTCCTCACCAGCAGGTTCTTGTGCGCGCGTAGATGATCGGGTGTGGTTGCGAAGCGCGAGGTTTTCTCGACTGACTCGAGCCAGTCGAGATAAGAACCGGATTCATACTTGCTTCCGGTTGATCCGCTAGCACGTTTGCGATAGCGATAGACGTCCTGGTCGAGTAACACCAGTGATTCGGCGTGTGAGAAAACCTCGCTGCAATAAAACAAATCCTGTGCCATGCGCACACCTATCGGAAAACGATAACTGCCGAGTTGTTCGCGCAGAAAAAGCTTACCCCATGGATGACCTCGTAACTTGTCGTGCTCGTAGAAGGTTGTCAATATTCGTTCTTTGTCCAGCATGCAGGTTTGGCTGACGTTGTAAGGTGCTGCAGTCTCGCCAGCGTCATTAAAAATAGTATTATTACCCTTGACGATTGCCGCGTTGAATTGTTTGGCCGTCCCGTACAATACTGACAATGCGTTCGATGGCAACAGGTCATCGGGATCAAAAAACATAAAATAGCGGCCCCTGGCTTTATCCAGCCCATGATTTCGTGCCGCGCTGACACCCCGATTGACCTCACTTTCAATGATTTTAAAATTAGATGCCTGGTACTGTTGTACAAATTCTCGGCAGATATCAACGCTGCCGTCGGTCGATCCATCGTCGACTAATATGACTTCATAAGAGTGATCGAAATCCTGGTCAGCTATACTCTTCAGGCCTTCCTCGATATAAGTGGCGACGTTGAACACAGGAACGACAATCGACACACTGATATTATTATCATTCCCGTTTGCGTCCATCACCGACTACTATCCGGGCCTTTTTCGAGCCTCATTTTACTGATCCTGGCCAATAGTAATGCCAGTATAACGGAGACAAACATCGTCGCCGATTTGCCTTCGAAGTGATCCTCGGCGAAGCATCCGATGATGTAGGTCATACATACAAAAACAATCGCAAGCTGTGGGACTTCGGATTCGTGATCAAACGCCTTTTGCGACATTGCAATGTAAATCGGCAGACCTATTACCAACAGGAACAATATCAATCCCGGGATCCCGCGCGTGGCAAGTGCTGCTAGATACTGGTTATGTACATACTTAAAGTGATGGACCGCTTTATTAACCTGATAACGTTCCGAATTAGCCTGAGCCAAGGGCTTAAAGGCGCCGACACCGACGCCCAGCAGCGGATTTTCGAGAAACATATGCCACCCGGTTTTCCATAGCTCGAAGCGTACTCCAATCGAGCTTGTTCGAGAAGGATCACGGTAATCATCAGTGGAAAGGTATTTATTGACACTCGTGACGCCATGATCGATGCGTTTCTGAACCATCGGCAGCTGGTAGGCGCCACAGATCAGTAACACGACAACAGCTAGCAGAGCGATTCTCATCCGGGCTGGTTGGGATCGGGTCAGGTAAAAGACGAAGAAAATGCTCAGCACCGCCAGGGTCATCCATGTATTTCGGGATTTGCTGAAAATCACGTTAGCGATTCCAAGGAAAAAACCTGCCAGGGCCAGCCAGCGTAGTAAGGTTCCTGGCCGCTTGATAAAGTAAAATAAGAGGATGCCCGACAGGCAAAGCTGAATAGGGCCGAACGCGTTCGGATTCATGCCCTGCAGCCGGTGGTCAATTACCTGGGAAAGGTCAATCAGGATGTCGATAAACGAAACAAAGACACTGCCAATTAAGGCAAGTATGATTGTCCTGTCGGGAAGCTCCACTTTTCTGAAGATGAAGAAAAGCGGGATCAGGAAAAGGAAGTAGAAATGGCGCCCCCATACAAAGGATGCACCTCTACCGGGTTCCCCGTTGGCATAAAAACTAAGAGCTATCCACAGGAAATTAAGAATAATGGCGGCAAAAAACAGGCGCTCTAGGAAGCTGGTGTCTCTAACCAGTTTGAAATTTAACACGAGATAGCCGAGAGCCATCAGGCATAGCAGCACAAACCAGGTTTTGGCGGTATCGGTATAACGTGGCAGCATCACCACGAACAG
>JARFPR010000518.1 GCA_029288195.1 Gammaproteobacteria bacterium
CGGCGGTAGTACCGGTCGACGGTGTGAAGCTTGACCCGGAACAGCTGGTCAAGGCGCTCGAGCCCGTGCTGGCGCGGTTCAAGCTGCCGCGCAAAGTGTTTGTGGTCGATGAACTGCCGCGTAACGCGATGGGCAAGGTGCAGAAGAATAGTTTACGGGATACCTATGGCTGAACTGATCAGCAAAAGCGCCTGCGAAATCGTTGCGTTGTTAAAGACGGGGGAAATCAGTATCGACGACACGCTCGATGCGCTCGAAGCGCAAATCGAAAAGATCGATCCCGAAATCAACGCATTGCCGACGCTTTGCTTCGAGCGCGCCCGTGCGGCAGCCCGGCAGGGTGATCGTATAGATTCGGTGTTGTCTGGAATTCCAGTCGCGATCAAGGATTTGACCGACGTCGCCGGGGTGAGAACGACTTATGGATCGATGCTGCACGTAAACCATATACCCGAACAATCCGATATTCTGGTTGAGCGGATTGAAGCCAATGGTGGCATTATCTATGCCAAGTCAAATACGCCCGAGTTCGGCACCGGTGGCAATACCTTTAACGATGTTTTCGGTGCCACGCGCAATCCGCATGACGTATCACGCAGTGCGGGCGGTTCTTCGGGTGGTGCGGCAGCCGCGCTTGCCAGTGGCAGCGCCTGGCTCGCACAGGGATCCGACCTTGGTGGGTCATTACGTACGCCAGCTGCTTTCTGTGGCGTGACCAGTTTGCGGCCATCGCCAGGATTAATTACTACAAGTCCTGGTACGCAACCTTTTGATGTTTACTCTCAGAAGGGGCCGATGGCACGCAGTGTTGCCGACCTGGCGTTGTTCGCCGATGCGATGGCAGGTCCGAGTTCGCTGACGGGCTTTTCCAAGTCTCACCTCATCGACGAATTTCGCAATGCCGCGGCGCGTCCGCTCAAGCCGCTCAAGATTGCCTACAGCGAAGACCTGGGAATCACGCAGACTTCATCCGAAGTGGCTGAAATCTGTAATGCTGCCATCGCGAAACTCGCGCGGGAACAGATCAACATTGAAACCAACCACCCGGATCTGAGCATGATGGATGCCGCATTCGAGGTGCCTCGCGCTCTTGACTACGTGCAGTCTTTTGGCGCCGACCTGGCCAGTACGCGAGGGATCATGAAACCCGAAGTTGTGTGGAATATTGAGAAGGGTCTGAACCTCGGGGCCGAAGAAATTCGTCAGTCTCTCGATGCGCAGGGACAGGTGTTTGCCAACGCATCACAATTCATGCAGGACTATGACCTGTTAATTTGTCCTGCCACTATCATACCGGCCTATCCCGTCGAAGAGCGCTACCCGGGATATTCCGATGGTCTCGAGTATTCCGAGTATTATCGCTGGCTGAAGATTTGTTGCGCGATAACCACCACCACGCTGCCGGTGATAACCCTGCCTTGCGGCAAGACTGACTCGGGACTGCCAATTGGCCTGCAGTTAATTGGCAAGGCTCACGGCGAGCTGGAGCTGTTTGCATTGGCAAGTTATCTCGAACAGGTTTTCGACTGGAATCCGCTACAGGCAATTAGCTGCAGCTGAAATCAAATTGCAGGGCCGAGTTCCAGCTTGCTGCCGTCGCCGAAGCGTGCCAGGCGAAAGCGGGTCAAATCGTATTTGACCTCGTTGTTCTGTACCAGGTCTGCCATGACTTTTCCCGCGGCGGGTCCGATGCCGAAGCCGTGTCCGCTGAAGCCGGTCGAAATAAATAGCCCATCGATCGGATCGGCCCGATCCAGCACCGGTACCACGTCCGGTAATGCATCGATCATCCCGGACCAGGCTTCGACCAGTTCAACGTCTTTGAAGGCAGGGACCCTGTCGGTGAGCCTGGCCTTGATGCGAGCAATCGTGGCCGCGCTCGGGATCGGGTTCAAGATACGTTGCCGTTTAAAATTATTGTCCACGGTTAATTCAGGCATCCGCAGTTTTAGTTTTGCAAACGAGGTCCTGATTAGCGGCAGGAAATCACGCATGAATGCGACATGGCTGGTGGAGGGAAAGATTTCCAGGTAATCGGAGGAGGCCACCGTATAGCCGCCGTCGAGGCGTCGGCGAAAGGAGATCTTGCTGCCGGATGCGTTGCCGTTAAACTTTAGCGGTGCTGGCGCGGTGCGAGCGACGCTTGCCTTGACCGTGAGCTGGGGTAAACGAATGCCACATCCCTTGAGTAGAAAAGTCGACCAGGCACCACCGGCACAAAGCACGGACGATGCTTTGATCTCGCCATGTTCGGTCAACACACCAGTAACTTTCTGGTTTTCGATTATGACTTGCTCGACCGCGCAATTTTCGACGACGTGGGCACCGCGCGCAACCAGTGTTTTAGCCATTGCCGGCACCGCAAGCGATGGTTCCGCACGGCCGTCGTCGGGCGTGAATAGACCGCTTTGCCAGCGCTCGGGGCATTCAGGCATTAGTGACTCGAGTTGCTTGCGATTGACATAGTCGGTGGCGAGTCCGTAGGCGGGTGCAAACGACATGAAGCGCTCATGGCGCGCGAGTTCCTCGTCATTTTCGCAGAGGTACAGACTGCCTTCGCGCTGGTAGCCGATATCGGTCTCGACTTCGTCGGCGATATCCTGCCACAGGCGCATGCTTTCCATGACAATCGGCAATTCCGCCTGGTCGCGCCCCTGTTGGCGAATCCAGCCCCAGTTGCGGCTCGACTGTTCCCCGGCGACGATACCTTTTTCACAAACCACGACGCGCAGTCCTGCCTTGTTTAAATACCAGGCCGCAGACATTCCGGCGATCCCTGCGCCAACGATGACGACATCGCTTGATGCGGGTAGCTTTGGCGTGTTGGTATCTATGGGTGACAATTCTCTGGAAAGTGACACAAATCAGGCGGAATGATACGATGAATCGTTAAGTTCTGCGTGAAATATCTTAACTGATCCCGGGTAAAAGCATCGTGGAAATTATCCCCCAATCGAGCACGATCGGCGCCGAAGTTCGCGGCCTCGATATATCTGTCGGGCTGAGCGATCAACAGATCGAGCAGGTTAACCAGGCATTTCTCGATTACCAGATTATTTTCTTTCGCGACCAGCAATTATCACCACAGCAATACAATGATTTTGCGCTCAGGTTCGGTCAGCTCAAGGACTATTTGTTCGCCGATGGCATCGACGGTTTTCCGTTTATTACCGAGATTGTCAAGACCGAGACCGAAACCGAAAGTTTCGGCAGTTTCTGGCATTCGGACTCGGCTTACATGGAACTACCACCAAAGATAACCATGCTCTACGCGAGACAGGTACCAGCGCAAGGCGGAGACACGCTGTTTGCCGATATGTATGCGGCATACGATGAATTGTCGCCGGGATTGAAAGCAACGCTTGAAAGATTAAACGCGGTTAACTCTGCCAGCGTCGTACCTCGTGACGAAGATATCTACGCGGCGGTGAAAAGCAAGAACAGCGATAAAAGCGATCAGTCCGCGGTTCACCCGGTAATCCGTAGGCACGATGAAACCGGTAAAAAGTCACTCTATGTCAATAGCATCCATACGCTTGGTTTCGAGGGTATGACCCGCGAGGAAAGCCTGCCGCTGTTGAACTACCTATATGCGCAGGTAACGCGACCTGAGTATAGTTTCCGTTTGCGCTGGGCCGA
>JARFPR010000540.1 GCA_029288195.1 Gammaproteobacteria bacterium
GCTTGTCATCCATCTCGCTGTCGATCAGCAGATCGGTCATCCCGATTACGCCGTTCATCGGTGTGCGGATTTCATGGCTCATGATAGCGAGGAATTCTGATTTTGCCCGGTTACTCTGTTCCGCGTCTTCCTTGGCCTCGATCAGTCCTTGCTGAGCCTCGTGCAGTGTAGTGATGTCCGAGCCAGATCCCCGATAACCGAGAAATTCCCCATCGCTGCTGAAAACCGGCTTTGCGCTGATTGATAACCATACCCGGGTGCCGTCATCCTTGTCCCTCGGATGAACGAAGTCCCGAAATGGCTCGTGCTTTTCAAGCGTACGTAAATGCTCATTATATGCTTCCACTGGCATATTCGGTATGCCGGTTTCGGCTCGTGTTTTGCCGAGCAGTTTTTTCGGATTCACCCCGGTTACCGCTTCAAAGCTCTCGGAGAAGTAACAGAAACGAAGTTTTTCATCCATTTCCCAAAACCAGTCTGAACCTGACTCGGCAAAGTCATGCAGTCGCTGTTCCTGGAAAGCGACATCGGAACGGTGGGTTTCACCAATTTCGCGCAGTGCATCGTTAAGCAGGTCGATGGTTTCACCCAGTTCATCCTTGCGTGCATGACGAATATTATTTTCGTCGGCCCGCACCGGGTCGAGTTTCGCCCTCTTCAGGCTTTCATGGATCTCTTCGAGCGGGTAGATCAGGTTAAATACAACGTAAACAAATACGATGGATCCCGCGACGGCGCAGATAATCAGGGTCAGCCCCAGAATTCGAAATAAAAATCGATTCAATTCCTGGTTGATCGGTGTTGCGTTCATGCGCACGATGACGCTGGTTTCGGTGCCTAGCTCCTCCGCCGAAAAAAATAGTTCGTAGCTCGGTGCATTGGCCGCTAAATTGGCAAGCCCGCGTTGCTCGTTGGTCGGGTTCATTTCTATGGTTTCACCAGCACTGCCTACCAGTTTTCCATTGGCGTCGTTCGCTCTTGCGCCTACCAGGCGGGAGTCGGAAGCGATCAGGTTCTCGAGGTCTGAGGTAATCGCCTGGCCTTCATGGGAATGGTGGGTTAGCGCCGCCGACGCGGCGACGCGAGCGATCTCCCGATAATTGGCGAGCAGGGAAGACTCGTAATTTCCGTACGATGGAAAAACAATAATAAACTCGATCACCACTATGGCCGCAAAAACGACCAGGAACAACCTGCGTGCCAGGCGAAAGCGCAGCATCTGCCTCAGTTTTTTGAGCCAGTTCGAGGGCTCGGACCGGGGTTGAGTAAAAACAGCCATTAAACAGGTATCGGCATACCGCAAGAATGCCTTAAAACTATTTGGCAGCATTTCAAGGGGCTATAGAATGGATAAAATTAGTTTGCAGAGAGCGTAAAAGATCAAATCTGCATCGACGCCTGTACCCAGGGGCGGATAT
The DNA here is from genome assembly GCA_029288195.1 of Gammaproteobacteria bacterium. GTDB lineage: Bacteria > Pseudomonadota > Gammaproteobacteria. The sequence continues at coordinate 1,419 of JARFPR010000540.1, forward strand.
AATGCGCCTTTTTCAGAGACAAGCCTGTGAGCATCAAATCGGACCGGTGGATTCGCCGAATGGCGGCGTCAGACGGTATGATCGAGCCCTTCGAATCCGGACAGGTCCGGGAATCAGAAAACGGCCGTATCATTTCTTACGGCACCTCGAGTTATGGCTACGACGTTCGTTGCGCCGACGAGTTTAAGATTTTCACCAACATCAACTCTGCCATCGTCGACCCGAAAAATTTCGCAGACGAAAGTTTTGTCGATATTCAATCCGATGTTTGCATTATCCCGCCGAATTCATTTGCGCTGGCTCGCACCGTGGAATATTTTCGCATACCTCGCAGCGTACTGACGATTTGTCTGGGTAAATCCACTTATGCCCGCTGCGGCATTATTGTCAATGTGACTCCGCTGGAGCCCGAATGGGAGGGTCATGTAACACTCGAATTTTCGAATACAACCCCGCTACCGGCAAAGATTTACGCTAACGAGGGAGTTGCGCAAATGCTGTTCTACGAAGCCGATGAAGTCTGCGAAACCTCGTATAAAGATCGGGGTGGCAAATACCAGGGACAGAAAGGGGTTACGCTGCCCAAGGCCTAGTTGTTTCAGGCTGTTTCAGCGATGCGCTTGTAGCAGGACATTTCCCCGAGATCAGAGCAGGTCGATGATTTCCCAGTTGCGGTCTTCGGCGATGGTTTTCAATTCATCATCCGGGTTGACCGCTTTCGGGTTATCGACCAATTCGAGTAATGAAATATCGTTGATCGAATCGCTGTAAAAATAACTTCCATCGAGACTATGATCGCTGTCGACGAGCCATTCCGTTAGTGCGGTAACCTTGCCTTGCTGGTAAGTCGGGGTGCCGAGATAACGACCGGTATAACGGTTATCGATGATTTCGGGCTCGGTGGCCAGTGCAGTCGGCACCTCGAGCAATTGCGCAATCGGTTCGGTAATAAACAGGTGGGTTGCACTGATAATGAGCAGTTCGTGGTTGCTGGCGCGATGACTGTCGAGTAATTTCCCGGCACCCGGTGCGATGAGTGGTTTAATCCATTTTTCCACATAGTCCGCCCGCCAGTTATAAAGTTCTTCAATAGTGAAATGTATCAGGGGTTCGAGCGCGAATTTCAGGTAACGCTCGTTATCGAGCGTTCCACGCTGGTATTCCTGGTAGAAAACCTTGTTGCGCGCGCGGAATTTCTGCTCGTCAACAATGTTATTTTCAACCATGTATTCACCCCAGAGGTAGTCGCTATCGCCTGTTATCAGAGTGTGGTCAAGATCAAAAATTGCGAGTGTCATGGTCTGTTTACGGTGTCTCCGCTTGCTGCGTTCCAAATGACTATGTCAGAATGGGCGGCCCAGATTCTAAACGATTTACAGCGACCAGCGAAATGATTGATACAGATGGCTACCGCGCAAACGTCGGAATAATACTGTGCAACAGCGCCGGGCAGGTGATGTGGGCGCGGCGTATCGGGCAGGACGCGTGGCAATTTCCACAAGGCGGAATCGCCCCTGATGAAAACCCCAGGGATGCCATGTATCGTGAACTCTGGGAAGAAACAGGGTTAGAGTCAGCGCATGTTTCGGTGTTGGGTGCCACCGATAGCTGGTTACGCTACAAGTTGCCTAAACGGCTGATGCGTCGTTCTGAACCGCGTTGTATCGGTCAGAAGCAGCTATGGTACCTGTTGCAATTGGACTCCGGTGAGAACAGTTTCGATTTGAGTGCATCCGCAACACCGGAGTTCGATCACTGGGAATGGGTTGATTACTGGTACCCGGTTGAAAACGTCGTCTTTTTCAAGCGCCGCGTGTACCAGTGCGCACTGGCACAATTGGAGCCCAGGTTGCCGACGGCAGCCGCACCGGCTAACGATTAAATTATTCTTCCGGGGGGAAGTAAGCATTGGCATCGATGATCCACAGGCTGCAACGTATCGTTCAGGAGGTCAATCGGGCTACTGATATCGATAGTGCGCTGGTGTTAATTACCGAAAGTCTGATGCAGGATTTGAACGCGCAAGCCTGTTCTATTTTCCTGGCCAAGGAAAGTGATCCCGGGGTGATGATTCTACAGGCCAGCAACGGGCTGAATCCGGCAATAATTGGTAACGTAGAAAGAAAACTGGGTCAGGGTTTGATCGGCACGATTGCCGCCAGGGCGGAGGCGATGAATCTGCTCGATGCGCCGAAGCACAAGAAATTTTTGCTGGTTCCCGATTCCGGCGAAGTCGATTTTCCGATTATGCTCGGCGTACCGATAATTGCACACCGCGAAGTGCTGGGTGTTATTTCAGTTCAGCGCGCGAAAAATGCATTCAATGAAGACGAGGAGGCTTATTTAACAACCCTCGCCGCGCAACTCGCGACCTCGATCGAACGCGCTGAAAGCAAGGGGCGTGTCAGTACCGAAACCAGCACCCATATGATCAAAGGGGTGGCGGGTGCTCCGGGTATGGCCATTGGTGTTGCCATGGTGCTCAATCGCGGCGTGAATCTCGAGTCGGTCCCGGACAAGAAAACCGACGATATTGACGGTGAACTGAAAAGCTTCCGCACAGCGGTGAGTAAGGTTTGCACGGAGTTAACCGATCAGGCCGAAAAAATGCGTGCCTCGCTTCCCGAAGAGGAATGTGCGTTGTTCCTGGCTTATGCGCAGATGTTGAGCGGTGGCTCCCTGATAGACGACACCGAGAAGGGTATCAACGCCGGTAACTGGGCCCCGTCCAGTTGGCGGGATACGATCGAGCAGCATGCTTACGTATTTACGCAGATGGAAGACCGTTACCTGGCGGAGCGCGCGAACGATATCCGCGACCTCGGTTTGCGCGTGTTGCGAAAATTAATGCTCGAGCAGAGTCTTTACCTTGATTTTCCCGAGCAAACCATTCTCGTTGGTGACGAGGTCACGGCTACCGACCTGGCCGATGTGCCCCTGGATTGCCTGAGCGGCATTGTGTCGGCGCATGGCAGTAGTTCCTCCCATGTCGCGATACTGGCGCATGCACTGGGTATTCCGGCAGTCATGGGGGTACCCAACTTACCGGTAAAGAAGCTCGACGGGGTTAACCTGGTCGTGGATGGTTATAGCGGATCAGCCTTTATCAACCCGAATAAGTCGATTCTTGCCGAGTACAAACAGTACCTGAAAGAAGAAGCGGCGATCGAGCAGGATTTGCTCGTCATAAAAAATCAGCCCGCGGTAACGACCGATCAGCACCAGGTCTCGTTGCTGGTCAATTCGGGACTGATGTCTGATCACACGCCATCGTTACGCAGTGGTGCCGAAGGGGTGGGGTTGTATCGCACCGAGATACCGTTTCAGATTCGCGATCGTTTCCCGAGTGAGGAAGAACAGTTCCTCATTTACCGTAACGTGCTGGAAACTTTCAAAGGGATGCCGGTGGTGCTGCGCACGCTCGATGTTGGTGGAGACAAGCCGCTCAGCTATTTTCCGATTTCCGAAGCCAATCCGTTCCTCGGCTGGCGCGGTGTTCGCATAACACTGGATCACCCGGAGATTTTTGTAACCCAGGTGCGTGCGATGATCAGGGCCAACGTCGGTATCAATAATCTTGAGATTCTGTTGCCGATGATTACCGGAAAAGGTGAACTGGAGGAATCGCTGGTTTTGATCAACCGGGTGCGTGCCGAAATCGAGGAAGAAATGGGTGAAAAAATATGGCTGCCCAAGATCGGTGCGATGATAGAAGTGCCGTCGGCTGTTTACCAGATCGAAGATATCTGCGCGCTCGTCGATTTTGTATCAATCGGTACTAACGATTTAACCCAGTACCTGCTTGCGGTAGATCGAAACAATGAAAATGTTGCCGAGCTTTACTCGTCGCTCCACCCGGCGGTGTTGAAGGCTATGTGCCAGATAGTCCAGGGTGCGGAAGCCAGCGATACCCCGGTCAGCGTTTGTGGCGAACTGGCGGGCGATCCACTTGGGGTAATGGCTATACTGGGTATGGGGATCGATAGTCTGTCGATGAGTGTGGGTAGCCTGCTACGTGCGAAAAAAGTCGTTATGTCCTTTAGCCACACTGAATTGACCGAACTTCTGCAGCAGGCGCTTGCTCTGCCGGATGCATTCCTGATTCGTGAAATGTACGCCGGTAAACTGGATGAGCGCGGTCTCGGTGGCTTTATCCGCGCTGGTAAGTGAGGCCGCCAAAAGCGGCCTCATCCCGGAAACCGACCGCATCAGCGGTCGTCCCGGAAAGTGCAAAGCGCTTATCCGGGATCTCGTAAAGGTGTCGCGATATCAAAATTGGGGCCTGGCTGCGTAATCAAGCACAAACCCTAAAACGGCTTGACCACCGCCAGGATTACCACCGCAAACAAAACCAGCACCGGTAATTCATTGAACCAGCGAAACCAGACGTGCGAGCGCTGACAACGATTGTTGGCGAAATCACGAATGATTTTGCCGCAGTAAAAATGGTAGCCGATCAGCAGTACCACCAGCACCAGTTTCAAATGTAGCCACCACATGTGGGAAAAGGCGGCCCAGGCGTAGTCGAACAATAGCCAAAACCCGAAAACAATAGTCAGTAGCATCCACGGAGTGATGAAGCGGTAAAGCTTGCCTTCCATCAGGGCCAGGCGAGCCTTGACATCTTCTTCTTCGGCCATCGCATGGTTAACAAACAGGCGCGGCAGGTAAAAAATGCCGGCAAACCAGGCCACCATGAATATAATGTGAAATGCTTTTAT
>JARFPR010000254.1 GCA_029288195.1 Gammaproteobacteria bacterium
CATGGTGCCGCCGAAATGGTCTTACATGGAAGTTCTGTGGGCACCGGTGTGGGATACGATTAACATCGCCACGCTGGGCACCATGATCGCGATCGTGATCGCGGTGCCGGTGGCGTTTTGTGCCGCGCGCAACACCACACCGAGCGTACACTTCGTGCGTCCGGTGGCCCTGTTCATCATTGTGTCATCGCGTTCGATCAATTCGCTGATCTGGGCGCTGATGCTGGTAACGCTTATCGGACCCGGCGTGCTCGCCGGCGTTATCGCGATCGGCCTGCGCTCAATCGGTTTTTGCGCCAAGCTGCTCTACGAGGCGATCGAGGAAATCGATCATAGCCAGGTGGAGGCCGTCATCGCCACCGGCGCCGCGCGCAGCCAGCAGCTGAGCTTTGGCATTGTGCCGCAAATCATGCCCGCTTTTGCGGGGATCTCGGTGTTTCGCTGGGACATCAATATCCGCGAATCCACCGTGCTGGGGCTGGTCGGCGCCGGTGGCATCGGCCTGCAGCTCGACTCATCGATTTCGACCCTGGCCTGGACCCAGGTTTCATTGATACTGCTGGTCATTCTCGCAACAGTTATCGTCAGCGAATGGGTCTCCGCGAAAATCCGCCACGCAATTATTTAAACGCAAAGCGCTGCAGAAAAGCATCCATACCGCTTCATACTGAAATCAAATACCCAGGTACCTGGCCTTCAGCGCCGCATCTCCGGTCAGTGCTCCCGAATCACCCTGCCAGACCACCTGACCTTTCTCGACGATAAAATGCTGGTCGGCGATATCCGCGAATTCATCGATATTCTTGTCGATCAGCAAAATGGTAAGCCCCGACTGCTTCAACTGTGCGAGCCGTACCCAGATTTCCTGGCGGATCAATGGTGCCAGTCCTTCGGTTGCCTCGTCGAGTATTAGCAGGCGCGGGTTCAACATCAGCGCCCTTCCGATTGCCAGCATCTGCTGCTCGCCACCCGAGAGCTGGCTACCCTGGTTATGCAAGCGTTCTCGTAACAGCGGAAAAAACTCGAGCACCTTTTCGAGCCTCCAGGGGTCTTCGCTTGAACTGTAATTAGCGGCTGTCGCAATCAGATTTTCGCGTACGCTGAGGTTGGGAAATATCTGCCGGCCTTCCGGAACCAGGCCGATGCCGAGCTGCGCAACTTCATAGGCCGGCATGCCGTCAATCACTTCGCCATCGAAACGAATCTCACCAGTACGACCGGGTAAGGTGCCGATGATCGAACCCACGGTGGTAGTCTTGCCCATGCCATTACGACCAATCAGTGTCGTAACCTGCCCCTCTTCACAGCGCAGGTTCATACCGAACAAGACCTGCATGCTGCCGTAAAAAGCCTCGACGCCGTTCAGCTCAAGCATGGCCATCACCCAGGTAGGCCTTTTGCACCTCCTTGTTAGCGCGGATATTTTCCACCGTATCGGTGGCAATCACATGGCCAT
>JARFPR010000292.1 GCA_029288195.1 Gammaproteobacteria bacterium
CTCGTAGCAATAACCGCGACGTTCACGATCCCAGACAATGGGTGCCGCGAGCCGGTCGCGCAGGTATTCGAGGTCGCGCTTGAAGGTCGCCGGCGATACCTCGAGCGCGTCGAGAAACTGCGCGCGCGTGACCACGCGCTGGTTGCACAGCATCTGGTCGATCAGGTGAAAACGTTCGGTCCGGTCCATAAAAAAGTATTCTCTTGTTATGGCTCATCTTGTGAGCCACAGGCTCCGCGATAATAGCACGATCAATATGAAGGGGAACGAAATGTCCTGGACCAGATCATTGCTTTACAAGTTATCCGCCTTTTGCCGTTGCCGCGTTATTAACGGGCCCGATCGTCAACCTTATCTCGAACGATACCACTTGCTGCGCCTGCCGTTTGGCTACCAGGTTTACCTGCATCGCTTTGTTGCCAGCGATCCCGGTCGCGGTTTGCACAATCATCCGTGGAAGCACGCACTTTCGCTAGTGCTCTGTGGCGCCTACGAAGAGACACGCATGCTCGATGCCCGGGCCGATAACACGCTGCACAATCGCCGGCTGCGGGCGGGTGATTTCAACTTCATATCCGGAGACGTTTTTCACCGCGTAAATATAGCTCCTGGCACTGAATGCTGGAGCCTGTTCATCCATGCCCCCAAGGCCAAGGCCTGGGGTTTTATCCAGCAGCAGCAATATCACGACCATAACGACATAGTTGTGCAGGCCAGCAATCCTCTATGGTGGAAACAGGCCCGGCGCCCGATTCACTGCCCGCAGATGCGCATGCCCTGCCCAATTTAAACAGCGCCGGTTTCGTGAGCCTATTCTTCTGCAGTCGCTGTTATCTCTGGATAAATGGCTGAATGAGCCAATCCGGGGTGGCGTTCGCCGTATCGTGCCGGCACATCCTGGGTCCAGTCGCTGGGAATAATGGTCGGCAGGATCAGCAGCACTGCGAAGACCAGCCTTTTCATCCACAGACCGGCCGGGGGTTCTACCCTGGCTGGCTGCATTTCGGATGGCAGAACGGTCGATTCCCCAGACTCCATTTTCCTGCGGTAGCACCAGATTAACAGGCTGATTCCAATCAACGTCATCAGAACATTGAATTCCTGCCCCGGAGGGAGACCGTAGAAACTGGAGCGGTACTCACGAAAAAAATCGACAAATATACGCAGCAAGCCATACCACAAGATGAAGTGGGCGACCAACACTCCGCGAGGGGGGCCTGTTCTTTTAATAAGCAACAATAATGGCACTAGCAACAGGTTTTTAAATCCGTCATAGAGTACTACCGGGTGCCGAAACCCTTCGAGGTCGGGAAACTTGACCCCCCAGGGCATGTCGGTAAGGCTGCCAACGATTTGCCCGTCGATGAAGTTGCCAATGCGTCCGAATCCCATGATAAACGCGGCCGCTATCGCAAGCACGTCGGCGACCTTGAGAAAACTGTGGTGATTCAGTTTACAGAACAGAACCACGGCGATGGTTGAGCCGAGCAATATACCGTGGGTCGACATCCCACCCAACCAGATTGCCGGAATATGTTCAAGCTGCGATCCGTAGTAGGCCCATTCGTAAAAAATGACTTCGACCGCGCGGCCGCCGACGAGAACACCGATGGCAATGTAGATTATCAGCTTGTAGACAGCATCGGTATCAAAAGCCAGAGCCGTCCGGTTGGCACGCAGCCAGAAAAAGCCGGCCAGCAATCCAAAGGTATAACTAGCCCCGTACCACCACAGGTAAAAACCTCCAAACTCGGCGAATATGGGATCGATATCATGAATGAAAGGACCAAACACGGCTCAAATCCTCCGATACTTCATTTTAACTCTAATGCTATTGCAAACGGTTTAATTGATTTGCGTCGGGTTTTGAGCATGTGATAATAGGTTTCGGCCTTGTCTCAACGTGTAGAGTTTTATGACTGATAATCCAGTTTGGCGCTGGTTCGATGACACCTTTCTCGATCTGGGAAGACAATTCCGCTGGTCCTACCTGCCCCCACTCATGGTATACCTGGCTGCCGGCGTGTCGGGTCTGACCTCGATTGTCGGTACCTTCTTTATCAAGGAGTATCTCGACCTGTCCGCGGCCTTTCTCGCCGGCCTGGCGTTCTGGGCCGGCATTCCCTGGACTTTAAAGATGCCCATCGGTCACCTGGTTGACCTGATCTGGCGGCGCAAGGCGCTGCTGGTTTACATCGGAGCCAGCCTGATAGCACTCAGTATCATGATCATGTACGGCATTATCGCGCATACCGACATGATGGCCGGAATTATGAAGGTTGAAGCCTGGTTCGTGATTTCCACCATCCTGGCGCCAACCGGCTACGTGGTGCAGGACGTGGTCGCGGATGCAATGACGGTGGAAGCCGTGCCGACTATCGACGAAGACGGCAATCCTTACCCGGAAAGCGATATCAAGACCATGCACACCACGATGCAGACCCTGGGACGGGTTGCAATCATCGGTGGCCTGGTCGCCGTCGCGGCACTCAATATCACCATGTTCGAAGGCGTGGAGAACATGTCCGAAGAAATGAAGGTTGCGATCTATGCCGACATCTACTTGCTGGCGCTGATCATTCCGCTGGTTTCGATCATGGGCGTCATCCTCGGCGGTATTCTATTACGCCGACGCGCGCGACAGCTGGAAGCACAGGGCCATGATCACAGCAGCATCGACAAGCTGTTGTTCGCTCCCACCGGCGAAACCAGGCCGAACTGGTGGATACTCGGTGGCAGCCTGGTTTTTGCCGTGTTCACCGTGACCATGGGCGTTAGCGATGTGCCGTTGGCGCAGGAAATAATTTTCCTCGGTTCAATGACCATTATCTTGTTCCTGATGTATCGATTGCTGCTTGAACTCAAGCCAGAGCAACGCAACATGCTGGTGGGTACCGCGGTTATCATCTTCGTGTTCCGCGCGGTACCGCTACCCGGGCCGGGCGCTGGCTGGTTCGAAATCGATGTGCTCAATTTTGATCAGCAGTTCTTTTCCGTACTGTCCCTGATCGCTTCCCTGCTCACACTCGTCGGCATGGTAGTACTGCGCCCGATGATGGCAAGACGCTCGATCGCATTTGTCGTCGTGCTGCTAACCATCGCCGCGGGGATTTTGTCGTTACCCAATATCGGTCTCTACTACGGCCTGCATGAATGGACCGCACCACATACCGGGGGTGTCGTCGATGCGCGCTTTATTGCGATTATCGACACCGCTATCGAATCGCCGCTAGGCCAGATCGCGATGATCCCGATGCTGGCCTGGATCGCCAAGAACGCGCCCGCGCACCTAAAGGCCACGTTTTTCGCGGTCATGGCGTCGTTCACCAACCTCGCGCTTTCGGCCGCAAGTCTTGGCACCAAGTACATGAACGAAATATATACCGTCACTCGTGAAGTTCGCGACCGCGTCACGGACGTGATTCAAACAACCGCGGATTACAGCGAACTGGGTTGGCTGTTGATCACCGTCGCGTCGATCGGCGTGGCGGCGCCGCTGCTGACCGTTGTGTTGGTCCAGAATTCGCGTTTGCGGACTCAACAATAGTCAAACCAAGATTGATTAATTTCCCGGGGGAGGAATTGAAATGCAAAACATGATCATCGCAGTGCTGCTGTCGCTACTTGCCAGTCCTGCGCTTGCGCACCACCCGCTCGCGGGCATGCCAATGACAACCTTCAGCCATGGCCTGTTGTCCGGAATTGGGCATCCAATACTTGGCTTCGACCATTTATTTTTTATCACCTCGGTGGGCATTATTGCAATCTTCACGCGCCATAGGATACTGGCACCACTAGCCTATATCGTCGCCATGCTTGGCGGCTGCCTGGTTACCTTGCTATGGACCACGGTGCCGGCAACAGAGTTAATGATTGCGCTATCGCTACTGGTGCTTGGTTCAATGTTACTCAGCGGACATCGATTCAGTTTACCGACTATTCTGTTCGCCTTTGCCGGTTTTGGATTATTTCACGGCGCGGCTTTTGGTCAGTCACTTGCGATGCAGGAAGCCGCTTCCGGTATCCACGTGTTAGCGGGTTACCTGCTGGGTCTGGGTATCACCCAGTTCGCGATTGCACTGGCCGCCGGCCTGGTTTGCACGACGCTATGGAAAGCCTCGCATGCGAGCGCGATTCAGCCCCGCCTGGCGGGCGCGATGGTCGCGGGGGCGGGACTCTACCTGACGCTTGAACATTTAGAAGGCCCGTTGTTACAGACCATTTCCGGTTAGGTCTGGGGCCCGGTTTTGAGATTTACCGGTTGCCCATGGGGAGTCGACAGGTAGGCCTGTTCCCAGTCTTTGCGTTTACCAGCCATTGCCTGTCGATCGATGTCACTATGGCTGGCTACCAGTCCTTCGAGCGCCTTTAAAACACATTGATAGTAGGTTTCCTGGTTGTCACTGGCGCCACTGGATTGCGCCTGTTTCAGAACTTCACCGAGCGCGTCGGACCAGGCGCTCGCGCTGAACATGCCGTTTTGTACCAGGGTATCGGCAATCGCCAGCACCTCGGCCTGCCAGGGTTCATCGAAGGCCGGTTGACCGTCGACACTGGCAAGGGGTTTGAGTAAGGTCGAATTCGGGTCATCCATGGTCAGGCCTCGGACAGGTAACTTTCCCACAGATCAAGGTAGACCTTGTCCTGGCTCCACTTCGCTTCCGGCCATAACTCCGACGCTTCGAACATGATGCTGTAGCAGTGTTGATGAATTTCCGTGCCCTGCGCTGACAGGTCCGGAAATACGTGCGCGCCGTGATAAGCGTGCACCGTTCCCAGCCGATCCCTGGCATACTGCGGCAAGCGGGTATGACCGCTGTTTCCGTGGCGGGATGCCCTCACCTGCTGCCCCACCGCAAATACCGGTGGCGTTTCAATTTCGCCATCGAAACGAACGGCATGATCATGATCTTCCTGTAGCACCTGTTTCAGCGTCATCGCGACAGCGGGCTCTCCATAATCATTTTTTTTCGAGAGCGACTTGCCGGCACTAATTTCCTCCTCGGAAATCCAGCCCGCCTCGATGTATGTCGAAAAATCGGTTTGCGCCCAGGAATCGAAATAAGGCCGACCGAGGTAATCCTCGGGCATGATCAGTTCCCGGCAATGGCGCCACCAGTCGATAGTAATCCCGGGAGTACGCGCGCATTGAGCAATCCCCCATTCACGACCTTCCCAGTCCTCGTGAAACGGGCTTTCGTCTTCGTCGACTTCGATCGGGCCATAACCTTCCTTACCGCCAAGATCGTGGATTCCATCCATCAGCCATCAGCCTCGATTTCTTCGCCCAGGTCGCGGTCGGTGCCAATCATCGAATTGCGCGTCACCAGCCCGGCCAGTTCTTGCTCGCTCATGTCCTCCGTGCCCTCGGGGCGCTGCGGCAGCACCAGGTAGCGCAGTTCGGCGGTACTATCCCATACGTGCACCTCGATATCGACGTCGAGGTCGACGCCAAATTCTAATAATACGCCGCGCGGGTCGCGCACAGCGCGCGAGCGATAAGCCGCCGCCTTGTACCAGGGGGGTGCGATACCCAGGATCGAAAATGGGTAACAGGAGCACAGCGTGCAAACCACCAGGTTGTGCACCTCGTCGTTATTTTCAACCACCTTGAGATGCGCGGTCGCCTTACCGAGAAAACCCAGCTCATCGATGGCGGACGGTGCATCGCGCATTAGTCGAGCCTTGTACTCAGGGTCAGACCATGCTTTTGCGACCACCATGGCGCCGCGCTTCGGACCAATTTCCTCGGTGTAGGCTTCAACCCAGGCGTCGATGGTTTTTGGATTGACCAGTCCCTTGTCTACCAGCAGCGTCTCCAGCGCCTTGACGCGCAGCGCGGACTCCGACGGCAGGTGACTATGCAGGTGCTGGTGAATTTCCGCTACCTTGCCGGCATCGAAATTCGGTGGGGATTTGGTGTCGGTGGTCATGTCCGCCAGTTTACTGAATCTACTCTCGAATATCAGCTACAGAATATGTTGATAAAAAAACGAACTGGATTAATCGTCCTGAAACTGTCTTGCAATTACACGCCGTGTCAGCTCACGATCAGGATCCCACCGGTCCGACATATCGGGTCAAGTCGCGGACTGACTGTTAATTGTGTCATCCCCGCACAAGCTGGGATCTCGCAAATGCTGGCACTTTGTAAGATTCCCGATAAGTGTTCCGCATCCGGCCGGGGATGACGTCACTCGATCGGACAAGCGGGCACAATGACAATTACTTCAGGAAGCTGGCGTGGTAGTCGAAGTGGTCTGCAATAAAACTGGCGATGAAGTGATAGCTGTGATCGTAACCGGGTTGCATACGGATGTTTACCGACTGTCCCACGGCATCACAGGCAGCCTGGAAATTATCTGGTAATAGCTGCCCCTCGTGCAGAAATTCGTCCGCATCTCCCTGGTCGATCAGGATATCGTGAACCCGCGCACCGCCCTGTACCAGGCAGGTCGCATCGTAATCTTCCCAGGCGGTAGTATCCTCACCCAGGTAGGCGCCGAAACAGCCCTTGCCCCAGCCGCAGTTGACCGGGTTTGCAATCGGCGCAAACGCCGACACGGAACGAAACTCACCCGGGTTTTTTAACGCGCATATCAGCGCACCGTGCCCACCCATGGAGTGCCCGGTGATCGACTTGACACCGGGGATCAGCGGCAAATTGGCTTCGACCAAAGCCGGCAACTCACGCGTCACGTAGTCAAACATATGGTAGTGGGAAGCCCAGGGGCTCTGCGTCGCGTTGACGTAAAACCCCGCGGCCTGCCCCAGGTCGTAGCGCTCGGGGTCGTCGGCGACATCATCGCCACGCGGGCTGGGGTCAGGAAACCCGATGGCAATGCAGTGTTGCGCCGCGAAGCGCTGGAATCCGCCCTTGGTGCGGGCGTTGTCGTCAGTGCAGGTTAGTCCCGACAGCCAGTAGAGCGCCGGTACTTTTTCATCTCTCGATTTAGGCGGCAGGTAAACCGAGAAGGTCATCTCGCAACGGCAAATGGTCGATTCGTGGGTATAGCGGTTCAGGTAACCACCGCTTTCCTTGATACTTTCAATCTCTTTCATGTCGACGGCGCGTTAAAACAGGATCACTGATTTAATACTTTTGCCTTCATGCATCAGATCGAAGGCGGTATTGATCTCTTCCAGTGGCATGGTATGGGTTACCAGGCTGTCGAGCTCAATGGTTCCATCCATGTATTGATCGACCATGCCCGGCAATTCAGTGCGCCCCTTGACACCACCAAACGCGGTGCCGATCCAGCGTCGGCCGACAACCAGGTTGAAAGGACGCGTCTTGATTTCTTCACCCGCACCGGCGACACCGATAATGGTCGAGGTTCCCCATCCCATGTGCGTACATTCGAGTGCGTCGCGCAT
>JARFPR010000507.1 GCA_029288195.1 Gammaproteobacteria bacterium
CATAGTCAGACGCCTGTATCGGCGAGAGGATTTGGCTCGCACATCCTTGTGCTCGGTCCCTGCAGATGGCCTGCGGCCATCTTCCGGGACTGCTCGCTACACTCGCACCGCCAGTTCGCTCCTAGCGAACTGGTGAACCTCTGCTTCGGTTCTATCTTCCCGACCAATCAAGTAATAAAAAAGCCTCGTACTGGGGTAAGAGGCTTTTTTATTACTTGATTGGTCGGGGCGAGAGGATTTGAACCTCCGACCCCCTCGTCCCGAACGAGGTGCGCTACCAGGCTGCGCCACGCCCCGACATCTAAGCCAGATCATTCTAGGAGAATAATGCCCGGGGCTCAATCTTTATGACTTGCCGTAGTAAATCCTGTCAAACGAACTCGCACTGAAGCCATTCATACGCTGATCTCCGATCAGGATAATCGGCACGCCGCGGCCGTTTAACTTTTTATATTCTTTCGCAGCCTGCTCCGATTTTTCAATATCATACTCGACAAAGGGGATCTTGTTTTTCCTGAAGTGCTTCGCGGCCTGCTTGCAATAGCCACACCAGGTGGTTGAATACATCACGACCTTGGTTGATTTTTGACGCTTGGTTATATTGCCCGGGTCGTAAACGAATGCCTCGACGCTAACCGAGGTATAGCTGCTGACCTTGCCGGTAATTCGCTTGAGCTTGGCATTATCGGGAGGACTATCACCATAATGCACATTGCCCTGTTCATCGACCCACTTGTAAAGCTGGCCATGACTTACCGGGCTTGCCGTTAAAAAGACCAGCAACAGGCTGGTGACAAAGAGGTGAAATTTCTTCATTGCAAATTTAATTTTAACTTGCAGATGAGTATAGCAGTTGGCTGTAAAATTACGTTTTGGCCGAGCGACTGACCAGGTAGACCCCCATGACGCAAACCATCATTCCGGCTATCGATAACACCCCCAGGGTCTCTCCAAACAGGAAATGAGCCTCAACAACGACCAGGGGTGGTACCAGGTAAAACATGCTCGATAACCTGCCGGCTTCTCCGTTCCTGATGATATACATCAGCAGCATGACCGCACCAATCGATAATCCCAGTACCTGCCAGATCAACGCGATCCCGAAGGTAGGGGTCCAGTCGATTGTCCAGGTCTCGCTGAAGAGCAGGGCGAAGAACGCGGTTGCCAGCGCCCCGGCGACGTATTGCATCAGCGTACCCGGTAACAGTTGCGACTGATCACAGAATTTCTTCTGGTAAAACACCCCGAGCGCCATCGACATCAGGCTGACCAGGCACATGCTGAGATCGAACAGGTCGAGACCCCCGCTTGAGCCGAGGGCTATCCCATACTTGCCGATGATTACGATGCTGATCCCGACAAAGCCGATCAGCAAGCCCGCGAGCTTTCGAAAATCGAGATGCTCGCCAATGTAAAGGCTCGCCAGGGCCATTGTCAGGATGGGCTGTACACCAATAATAATTGCGACGATTCCGGACGGTACCCCGTTCTTGATGGGCCAGAACAGGAAGCCGAGATATCCACAATGCAACAACACGCCGGTAATCATATCGTGCCTGAAAGACCAGATACGGCGCGGTAACGCCGCCCCGAATAAAAGCAATATCGGTATCAGTGCAACCGCGGTGATGGTAAATCTCAGGCACAGAAAAACGAAAGGATCCGCGTTTTGCATGCTGTACTTGGCCGCGATAAAACCGGTGCTCCACAGCGAGACAAATATCAGTGGAGCAACGCGTAATAGTAGCGCCTGGCTAGGCATGTATTCCGATCGGTCCTGGTTTGATCGGCTAATGCGGGATCAGGGCTTGATTTCGAGCAGCTCGACCTCGAAGACCAGGGTTTCAAATGGCCCTATGGAGCCACCCGCGCCGCGCTCGCCGTAACCGAGTTCATACGGAATAACGAACTGGAACTTGCTGCCCACGCTCATTAACTGTAAGCCCTCGGTCCAGCCCGGAATAACCTGGTTGAGCACAAAAGAGGTCGGTGAACCGCGAGAATAGGAACTGTCGAACTCGGTGCCATCGATCAAGGTGCCACGGTAATGAACGCTTACCTCGTCAGTAGCCTTGGGTTTGGCGCCATCGGCTTCAGTAATAACCGAATACTGTAATCCGGATTCGGTAATCTGCACGCCTTCTTTTTCGGCATTGCTCTTGAGATATGCCTGCCCTCGCTCCTTGTTGGCTTCAGACTGTTTCGCAAAAACTTTTTCTATTTGCGCGTTTATGGCTTCTCCCGCGGCTTCCAGGCTAATAAGCGTTTCCTCGTCTTTATGCTGCGCTTTAATTCCCTGTAACATCAGGTCGTAGTCAACGTCCCCGTACTGTTTGAGCACGCGCTCGCCGATGACCATGCCGAGTCCATAACTGAAACGGTCTTCATCAGTTTCGAGGCTGGTTTTAGCCGGGGCCTGGTCTTTTTTATCGCAGGCGGCCAGGCTGGCTAACAGAACGATCAGCACAAGTGCTTTAAATTTCATTTTGGATTCCTTTAAGTTGAGTTATCGCTGGACGACTTGTGCAATTACATTCATAAAGTCGCCAATCTTGATCAGGGATGGAAAGTGTCGGCCCAGGATAATACCGTCACTTTCGGCCAGGTACTCGACCGGTTTATCACCGGTTCGTTCGGTAGTATAGACGCGTGCAATTATATCGCCTTTTTGCACCGTGTCACCAAGACTGACACAGGGTTCAAGCAGACCATCGTGTTGCGAAAACACGTAGGCATTTTCCTGTTGCATATCCAGTTTGATGCTCGCCGTCCCGGGTTGTATGGGTTTCGCATCCAGGATCCCCGCATGCACCAGGAAATTATGCACGCCACGCCTGGCTACGCCCGCAGTATGGGGGCTGCTGGTGCCGCCGCCTCCGAGTTCGGTGGAGACAAAAACCTTGCCCATCGATTCTGCCTGCGTGTCATACATGCCGGCGGCATCGATTTCGATAAGGCTCAGGTAGTAGGGCGCGGCGAAGGCCAACGTGGCGGCTTCGCAGGCCTGTTGCTGTGACTTGTCGTCGAGCTCGTGGTAAGCCGCGAACGGCAGAAACTCAAGCGTCTTACCACCCGAATGAATGTCGAGTACAAATTCACACATGGGTAACAGGGTGCTCGTAATGTAGTCGGCGATGAGTTGGGTGATAGTGCCTTTAGCCTTACCCGGAAAAATCCTGTTCATGTTGAGCTGGTCGATGGGCGAAACCCGGTCGGCAACCTGGAAAGCAGGATAGTTCATCGCTGGAATAATGATTACGCGACCGCGGACCTGGTCGATATCAATGGTATTAGCGAGATGATGCAGGGCAATCGGGCCCTCGTATTCATCGCCGTGATTGGCACCGGTTAAAATCGCGCCGGGACCAGCGCCATTTTTGGCGACAGTAATCGGCAACATGATCGATCCCCAGGCAGAATCGTTGCGCGAATGCGGTATCTGCAGGAAACCGTGTTGCACGCCGTCACGCTCGAGATCTATGGTCGCTGCTATCGGGTTTGCCATGCTTATTTCACCAGTAGTCGTTGTTCAACATTGGCCAGGCTCTCGTAACCCGAATCAGTAACAACAACTGACTCAGTAATTTCGAGGCCACCATCATCAAGCCACAGCGCCGGCATGAAATGGAAAGTCATGTTTTGCTTAAGCTCGGTTTTGTCGCCGCGGCGCAGGCTCATGGTTCGTTCGCCCCAGTCAGGCGGATATGACAGGCCAATTGAATACCCGGTGCGATTCTCTTTTTTGAAACCGTGTTTTTCAAGCGTATCGAAGAAAGCGATCGCAATGTCTTCGCAGAGTTTACCCGGTTTGGCATTTTCGAGTCCTGCGTGCATCGCATCGAGCACGGCTTTTTCGGCATCAAGATATTTTTGCGGCGGTGTGCCAAGCGAAATCGTGCGCGACAAGGGGCAATGGTAGCGCCTGTGGCATCCCGCAATTTCGAAGAAGGTGATGTCACCGGGTTTCAGTTTTGAGTCGTCCCAGGTCAGGTGTGCCGCAGTAGCATCCATTCCGCTTGGCAACAGTGGCATGATCGCCGGATAATCGCCCCAATGCTCATCCTTGCCAGCAATACCGGTACGAAATATTTCTGCCGCGAGTTCATTTTTCTTTAACCCGGGTTCGATGATCTCATAGATACGCGCGTGCATGGCTTCGACAATGCGTGCCGCGCTGCGCATATAGGTCAACTCCTGTTCAGACTTGATGAGGCGTTGCCAGTTGACCAGCGCGGTTGCATCGATCAGCGTTGCCGCGGGTAAACCGGTTTGCAGCGAGCGGAATGCGGCCGCAGAAAAATAAAAATTTTCCATTTCGACGCCGATCGACCCTCGATCAAGCTTCATCTCGCGCAGTAACTCGGAAAGGTGATCCATCGGGTGGCAGACGTCTGACTGCACGAAGTGGTCCGGGTATTTTAAAATATTGTCTTGCTCAAGATAGGTCGTGCGCAGCGCGCCGGGTGCGTCGATTCCGCGCCCCCACCAGATCGGTTCCCGCTCATGTTGCACGATGACACACTGATGTGTGTAAAAGGACCAACCGTCGTATCCCGTGAGCCAGGCCATATTGGAAGGATCGACCACGACCAGGCAATCTATATTTTTATTCGACATTGCAGCCCGGGTCTTGTCGAGTCGTTGCTGATATTCTTGCAGGGAAAAATTTAGTTTCGCGTCTTTCGGCATGCTTTCAATTTCTCTAGGTAGCGAAGTTGGTGCCGGCCTGGTGCTGCTGACACATCTGGTAAGCTAAAGTTGCGATCGCGGTATCCTGGATGCCCGTTCCGGTCAGGTCACACAAGGTTATGTCGTCACTGTTCGCTCGCCCGGCCATCTGCTGCGCAATGACCTGGCCCAGCTCGGGGAATTCGATGGCTGGGTCTACCAGTTGTTTATCGATCGCATGGTGCAGTTCACCGAGCAGCCTGACCTGTGACAGGCGATCACAAAAGTACTGTGCCTTGTCGGCGATGATGGCGGGATCAATTTCATTTTTATGCTCGGAATCGGATCCCATGGCGGTGATATGTTGGCCCGCCCTGATGTGCTCGGCCATCAGTATTGGCTGGGTCGAGGTTGTCGCTGTGACGATGATATCGGCCTCGGCTGTCGCCACCGAGACATTTGCGCAGGCGGTAACTTCAAACCCGAGTCGCTTGCTTAAGTCTTCTGCTTTTGCCTGGGCTTTTCCGAAATCGCGAGCCCAGATAGTTGCCGAGCTGATATCGCGAACCAGGGTCAGGGCTTCGAGTTGCAGACCGGCCTGCATGCCGGCACCGAGAATTGCGGCATTACGGCTGTCGGCCCGCGCCAGGTATTTCGATGCCACCGCACCAGCTGCGGCGGTGCGAATATCGGTCAGATAGCCATTGTCGAGCAAGAGTGCCTCGACCATACCGGTGCGTGTACTGAACAAAACCATGAGCCCGTTGACACTTGGCAGGCCGAGACTGGGATTGTCAAAAAAACCCGGACTTATCTTGATGGCCAGGCTATCGACGCCAGGGATGTAAGCCGTCTTGACGTCGATCTCACCATTGTTTTCGACAATATCCAGTCGCATGATGGGCGGCATAATGACTGACTTGGTGGCGAGCGCATGGTAGGCGTTTTCCACGCACTCCACTGCGGCCAGGTCAAGCTGGATCTGGCTGCGAAGCTCGGCCTCGGTAAGAATTCTGATATCTGCCACCGGAGTTAATACCCCTCGCCGTTAATGATTTTATGATGCAGTTCCATGTCGATATTTTTTCCGCTCAGAAGAACGATGGTGTTTTCACTCGGAGTAACCTTGCCCGCGAGCAGGGCCGCGATTCCGACCGAGCCGCCGCCTTCAAGAATAACCTGCTCCTTGAAATAAGCATGACGGATGCCGTCCGCAATTTCAGCTTCGCTCAACAACACTATTTCATCTACATAGTCGTGCACTATGTTGAAGGTCAACTGGTTGTCGAGACCGATCCCCCCGCCGAGTGAATCGGCGAGGGTGGGTAACTCCTCGACCTCGATCGGTTTCCCCGCCTTTTGCGAAGCCGCCATCGCACAACCGCGTTCCATCGAAATGCCGACAATACGAACCTCCGGTTTTTGAGATTTAATCGCCAGAGCCATTCCTGAAATTAAACCGCCCCCGGAAATCTGTGCCAGTACCGTATCCACATCGGGCACCTGTTCCAGTATCTCGAGACCCAGGGTTCCTTGTCCGGCAATGACGTGTGCATGGTCGAAGGGAGGGATCATGGTGTAGCCTTCCTCGGTGACCAGGCGTTTCGCTTCGACCTCGGCCTCGTCCTGGGATTTGCCGATGATCCGGGTTTCGGCACCCAGCGCGCGAATCGCTTCGAGCTTGTTCCGGGGTACCAGTTCCGACATGCAAATAATGCAGGGCACACCTGCCTGCCGTGCGGAGTAGGCGAGTGCCCGTCCATGATTTCCAGTCGATACCGCGGTTACCCCGGTGGTGCCAGGTTCGAGCTGCA
>JARFPR010000516.1 GCA_029288195.1 Gammaproteobacteria bacterium
CCCCGGCGGTTACCGTAAATCGATTCAGCTTTAGCCCCGGATCGGTTAAAATCCCGCGACTCAATTCCGATACAGATCCATTTAATGTCCGATTCCACCGCTGAAACCAGCGACAGCTCTAATTTTATCCGCGATATTATCGACGCCGACCTGGCCTCGAACAAGGTATCGGCGGTAGTCACGCGCTTTCCTCCGGAGCCAAACGGTTACCTGCATATCGGTCATGCCAAGTCGATTTGTCTGAATTTCGGCATCGCGCGTGATTACAATGGTCACTGCAACCTGCGCTTTGACGACACCAACCCGGAAAAAGAAAGTGTCGAATACGTGAACTCGATTCGACGCGATGTCGAGTGGCTTGGGTTCAACTGGCACAGCAACCCGTTTGCCTCCGATTACTTCGATCAACTCTACGCTTATGCTATCGATTTGATTAAACAGGGCCTGGCATATGTCGACAGTCAGAATGCCGATGAAATTCGCGCTAACCGCGGCACGCTGACCGAGCCGGGCGTCGATAGTCCCTATCGCGATCGCAGTATCGAGGAAAACCTGCAGCTGTTCGAAGCAATGCGCAACGACGAGTACCAGGACGGCGAACATGCGTTGCGCGCCAAGATCGATATGCAGTCTCCGAATATCAATATGCGCGACCCGGTGCTATATCGCATCCGCCACGCGACCCATCACAACACGGGTGACAAGTGGTGCATCTACCCGCTTTATGATTTTACCCACGGGCTGTCCGACGCCATCGAAGGTGTCACCCACTCGCTTTGCACGCTCGAGTTCGAAGATCATCGCCCGCTTTACGACTGGATCCTGGATAATCTGGAAACCCCGTCACGACCGGTTCAGATCGAGTTTGCGCGCCTGCAACTCGAGTACACACTCACCAGCAAGCGCAAGCTCAACATGCTGGTCGACGAGGGTCATGTCAGCGGTTGGGACGACCCACGCATGCTGACTATTTCAGGCATGCGCCGTCGCGGATTTACGCCCGAGTCAATCGTTTCCTTTTGCGATGCCATCGGAATTACCAAGAAATACAGCACTATCGAAATGGGTGTGCTTGAAAACGCATTGCGCGAGGATTTGAATGTCCGCGCGGTCAGGCGCATGGCGGTCATCAATCCGCTCAAGGTCGTTATTGAAAATTATCCCGCGGAGCAGGAAGAATTTTTCGACGGCGCCAACCATCCACAAAACCCCGATTACGGCACTCGCGAGGTACCCTTCTCGCGCGAAATTTACATCGAACGCGACGATTTCATGGAGGACGCACCAAGCAAGTTCTTTCGTCTAAGTCCCGGGCGCGAAGTGCGTCTGCGTTTTGCCTATTACATCATCTGCAAGGAAGTCATCAAAAACGAAGCCGGGGAAATCGAGTCGCTGGTCTGCACTTACGATCCGGAAAGCCGTGGCGGCAAAAGCCCCGATGGACGCAAGGTCAAGGGCACGATTCACTGGGTCAGCGCCCGTCACGCGGTGGATGCGCGGGTCAATCTTTACGACCGCCTGTTTACGTCGGCGAATCCGGGCGCGGCCGCGGATTTTCACCAGGTACTCAATCCTGACTCCAATATTCTGATGGATAACGCAAAGTTCGAAGCAGCAATTGAACTGACCGACAATCCGCTCCCTTACCAGTTCGAGCGCCTGGGTTATTTCATCAGCGACTATGATTCCACCAACGACAATCCGGTCTTCAATCGCACCATGACATTGCGCGATAGCTGGGCCAAGATCGATCAGTCCCGATAATTTGAGCAAGCCAGTCATCCAGCATTGTTTCGAGATCCTGTCGCATTGCTCGCTA
>JARFPR010000422.1 GCA_029288195.1 Gammaproteobacteria bacterium
GTTGGAAGCAGAAGATGAGGAATAAACATTGAGAGTCCGCTCCTTTAATCGGGCGTTACTGTCAAGTCATCGTTTTACGGTTGCTCTTTTAGATTGTCTCCCGTGTGTTGGGGGTCCGCTGTTGGCCTTAGATTGCCTCTCGCCCCATCTGTTTCAGCGTCAGCTTTGGAGAAATCAGACCCCCAGAACGACTAAATAGGCGGCGATTTACGACCCAAAGCAGACTCTCAGGACACCCGTTGCACACCATGTATCAAAGCGTGTAAACAATGTATTTAAGGTCGAATCTTCCGGGCCATCAGAAAATTTGCAACGGGCTTCGATTTTAATAGTCACCGGCATTTCGTCAATAATGAACAATCTCGCTCTCCGAAATCAGTTATGCTCTGCCTGCTTCGCGCAAGGCATTGCGTTTATACCTTCTAGCTATCGTTAGCGGTGCACTGGCAGTGCTTGAAACTGCAATGATACGAGAAATGACATCTATGGATTTGAATAAAGATCTGGAAGAATTGTTGGCGCAGCAATCGGCAACCGGTGCAATTCTCGATGTGATTTCGAGTTCGCCGGGCGAACTACAACCCGTGTTTGACATGATTGCGCGAAGTGCCAAACAGTTATGTCACGCCCGATTTTGCGCTGTCTATCAGCTTAAGGATGAGTTGATTCATCTTGCGGCCAGCAGAGGAATCTCAGCTTCGGGGCTCAAAGCCTTTAAACAGGATTTCCCAAGAGTTCCAAATCGTGAAACTGCAGTTGGACGGGTAATCCTGACTGCTGATATTGTCCAGATATCCGATGTAAGAACTGATGGTGATTATGCGAGCCCTTTATTTAAGACGATTAATTTTCGCAGTGTCCTGGCCGTACCCATATTGCGCAGTGGTCGGCCTGTTGGTGGAATCGCCGTACTGCGATCGGTTGCAAAGCCTTTTCCCGAAAGGCAAATCGAGCTTCTTAAAACCTTTGCAGATCAGGCCAGTATCGCCATAGAAAATACTCGCTTGTTCCAGCAGATCAACTCGAACAATCGAGACCTCACAGAGGCACTGGCTTATCAGACAGCGACAAGCGAGGTATTGCGACTCATCGCGGGATCAGCTGGCGAGCTTCAACCCGTGTTCAACTTGATAGCCCAAAATGCAAAAAAGTTATGCCACGGAGAGTTTAGCGGCGTATTTCAATTCGACGGTGAACTAATCCATCTGGGCGGCCATCATGGCCTCACAACGAAGGGGATCGAGGAATACCGAAAACTGTTGCCGAGACCACCGAGCCGCGAGTTGGCGATCGGTCGTGCCATACTGGATCGCGCAATTGTACACATCGACGACGTCGAGTCAGACCCGGAATATGCATTAGGCTTACTCGCCCGCATCAGCAACATGCGCAGTATTGTCGCAGTGCCAATGCTCCGTGCAGGCAAGCCTGTTGGTGGAATCGTCGTGTGGCGCTCGGTAGCGGAACCTTTCCCGGCCAATCAGATAGAGCTGTTAAAGACTTTCGCAGATCAGGCCATGATTGCAATTGAAAGCGTGCGGCTATTCCGTGAAGTAAATCGGCAACTCGTCGTTATTCGGGAAGTTTTCGGGAAGTATGTTCCGGAGGATATTGCCGAGGCGATTGTGGCAGGCAAAGGTAACATCGAACCGATCCAGACCATGGCAACTGTTTTATATACCGACCTGGAAGACTTCACTGGACTCGTGGAAAGTATGCCGCCCGACCGGGTGGTGCAGATGCTCAATGAGTACTTCCCGGCGGTAATTGAGCCAATCAATCGACACGGAGGTGTCGTCAACCAGTTTCAGGGCGACGCCATGCTGGTAACTTTTAATGTTCCGGTCGAGGATCGGCGGCATGCGGACCAGGCGGTCGCGACTGCTCGTGAAATTGTGGATGTGGTCAATGGCCGCAGTTTCGCCGGTATTTCGTTGCGCACACGGATTGGAATCAGTACAGGTTCCGTCATTGCCGGCAACGTTGGATCGGGTGATCGAATCAACTATACGGTGCATGGTGACGCAGTTAATCTGGCGGCTCGTCTCGAGCAGCTTAACAAGACATACGACACGCTGGTGCTCGTGTCCGGTAACACGGTTTCGTTACTCCGCGATACCTACCCATTAGAGCGTATTGGTGAAGTCGAAATTCGCGGAAAACAAAATTCAGTTGATCTATTTCAGCTGGTCACCTGAATAAAGAAACTGGTTTTTTACTCTCTATCCAAATCAACCATAACCCCGAATTTATTGCGCTGTGGATAATGGTGGTCCGGGCGTCCGCTAATGGCCGTTATTAGAAGCTCAACATGTGCATTAGAGTGTCACCTTTGGGTGGGTATTCGCAGCTAGTTCAGTTTCACCCTTAGGACTCGAACCGCGAGTTCAAGCAAACGCCTGTAACATGGCCTTGCGCACCTGCCAAGCCTGTGTGTCAGTATCGGCGGCGATGTCTTTGAGCGTAATCACCTGGCCCTGCTTGATCGGCGCGGTTAGTTTGACTTCGCTGGCAAGGCCTATCGGTAATGCCTGCGCACCGATACTGGTATCCGCTGGCATGATCCTGCCCCAGACGGTATAGCCGCCTTCGCCATCGAGGATTTCATCGACTTCGAGATCGCGCTTGGCCACAGCGACCACGTCGGCGTTGAAACCCACCGGTGCCCCGGTGGGATGGCCACGTAACGCGGCGCTCAGAATCGAGATATTGAGTTCCAGGCCAATTAAATGGAAGGGCTTGAACATCGCCGAGTAGCGGCCACTATCGTCGGTGTTCATGCCGTATTGCCGGAAACAGGCCGCACTATAGTCGTTGGGCGCTTCGAACACACAGTACACGCCCCAGCGCAGGTCGCGGTCAACGGGTTTGCCATCACGCTCGAGGCTCGACACCACTTCCACTTGACCGGAAAACTC
>JARFPR010000423.1 GCA_029288195.1 Gammaproteobacteria bacterium
ACCACGTGCACCATGGTATCGCGGTCGTCCGAGCTCGCGGTGATATCGAGAAAAGTCAGTTCGTCAGCCCCTTCGAGATTATAACGGCGCGCATTTTCAACCGGATCGCCGGCATCACGGATTTCGACAAACTTGACGCCCTTGACCACACGGCCGTTGTCAACATCGAGACAGGGAATAATACGTTTTGCTAACGACATTTGAGCAGGATCAGGCTAATTCTGATCAATATATGCCTGCGCCTCGGCCAGGCTGATGGTGCGTTCATAGAGGGCACGACCGATAATAACGCCCCCGATGCCTGAATCCTTGACAGCGTTAAGTTCGACAATGCATTCCATATCTGTGACACCCCCTGAAGCGATGACCGGCACGCTGACCGATGCGGCCAGCTGCCGTGTGGCTTCGACATTAACACCCTGCATCATGCCATCGCGGTTGATATCGGTGTAAACAATGGCGGCGACGCCCTGGTCCTCGAAACGCAGCGCCAGTTCCTGCGCACTGTGATCCGAATTTTCGGCCCAGCCATGAACTGCCACCATGCCATCCTTGGCATCGATGCCAACGATCACGTTACCTGGAAACTCGGCGCATAGCTGGGTAATGAATTCGGGGCGTTTTACCGCCATGGTGCCGATAATGACATATTCGACACCGGCTTCGAGATACGACTCAACGGTTGCAATATTGCGAATGCCCCCGCCAATTTGAACCGGCAGGTCGGGAAAGGATTCACAGATTTCTTCAATGACGTCCGCGTTAACCGGCTCACCTTCGAAGGCGCCATCAAGATCGACCAGGTGAAGCCGACTGCAACCCTGATCCACCCACTTGCCTGCCATCGCTACCGGATCCTCGGAAAAAACGGTGCTGTCGTCCATGTTTCCCTGGCGTAACCGCACGCAATGACCCTGCTTTAAATCAATCGCCGGAATCAAAATCATGGTCGACCATCCCAGTTAACAAAGTTACGCAACAACTGCAGACCCACATCCGCGCTTTTTTCCGGGTGACATTGCAGGGCGAACAGGTTATCCCGTGCGATAACACTGCTAAAACTGAAGCCATAATCGGTAATACCTGCCACCAGCTCCGGCACTTCGGCCTCGAGATAATAACTGTGCACGAAGTAAAACCTGCTGCCATCAGCTATTGAATGCCATAGAGGATGCGATTGAGTTTGTGTCACGCGATTCCAGCCCATGTGCGGAACCTTTAGTTTAACGCCGCTTTGGTCCTTATGGCCATCACCAAAATACTTTACCTGGCCTTTGAAAATCCCCAGGCACGCAGTGCCCTGGTTTTCTTCGCTATGTTCTATCAGCACCTGCATACCCATGCAGATTCCGAGAAAGGGGCGTTGCTGCGCGGCAACCGTGATTGATTCACGCAGACCATATTCATCGATGGCACGCATACAGTCACCCGCGGCACCCTGCCCCGGGAAAACGATGCGGTCTGCTTCCAGTACCTGCGCCGGGTCAGAGGTTAAAATTACCTGGTCACGATCATCCGCAACGACCTGCAGCGCGTTAACAACCGACCGGAGGTTGCCCATGCCGTAATCGACCACGGCAATTGTCTGCATGAGCTAGAGCGATCCCTTGGTCGAAGGAATCACACCCTGCATGCGTTCGTCCGTGGAAACGGCAAAGCGCAACGCGCGACCAAAAGCCTTAAACATGGTCTCTGCGATGTGGTGTGCATTTTGGCCGGCGAGGTTATCGATGTGCAGTGTCGCCGGCGCATGATTGACAAAGCCCTGGAAGAACTCGTGAATAAGGTCAACATCGAACTGGCCGATACGGGGCCGGGAGAATTTTACCCGGTACTCAATCCCGGGACGGCCTGAAAAATCGATTACGACGCGCGACAAGGCTTCATCCAGTGGCACATAGGCATGGCCGTAACGCATGATTCCTTTTTTATCCGCGAGCGCTTCCTTGAATGCCTGGCCGAGGGTTATGCCGATATCCTCGACGGTATGGTGGTCATCGATATCCAGATCTCCAGTGGCAGATATTTCCAGGTCAAACGAGCCGTGCCGGGCTATCTGCTCAAGCATATGCTCGAGGAAAGGAATCCCGGTATCGAAACTCGAGTTTCCCTGTCCGTCGAGGTTGAGCACTACACTGATCTGGGTTTCCAGTGTTTTGCGACTGACTTTTGCACTACGATCTGACATCTTTTACCCATTCAGGCAGGTGTTGAGAGGCTGCTGATGATAATCGACATCGTGGCTAAATTCGAGCCTTAATCGGTAACCTTCTGCACTGACTCAATCGAGGATAAAAGTTACCGGACCATCATTGACCAGGTGAACCTTCATATCTGCGCCAAACTGTCCACAGGCAACCTGGTCATAACCCGCTCGCGCATAGTCGATCATGGTATCGAAGATTCGCTTACCATGTTGCGGGCTTGCGGCGGAGGTAAAACTTGGACGCCGCCCCTTCTTCGTATTGGCTGCCAGGGTAAACTGGGGCACCAGTAACAGACCGCCTTCGATATCGATCAGCGACAGGTTCATCTTGCCGTCTGAATCTGCAAAGACACGGTAGTTCAGCATTCGATCGATGAAATAGCGGGCGCGCGATTCGTCATCATCAGCCTGTACTCCGACCAGCACCAGGATTCCCTGTCCAATCCGGGCTATAGTCGCCTCGGCAACAACAACCCGTGCTTCGCTGACACGCTGCAACAGGGTAATCAATCCAGAATGTCCAGCATCGAATTGCAACTTTCAACCAGGGCATGCGATATTCCCTTCTCGGTTACCGCGTGACCGGCATCATCGACAACCCTGAGCCTGCCTTCGTCCCAGTGTTGCTTCAGCAAAATAGCCTGATCGATCGGGCATACCATGTCGTAGCGCCCGTGCACGATGTATCCGGGAATATGGTTAATACTCGCCATGTCTGCAATCAACTGGTTGGGCTTTAGAAAACAGCTGTTACAAAAATAATGGCATTCAATCCGGGCAATACTGAGTGCAATATGCGGGTCGCTAAAATGGTCAACAACGTTTTTATCCGGCAGTAAAGTCACCGAAGACCCCTCCCAGATTGACCATGCCTTGGCAGCACCCATGCGCACAATTTCATTGTTGCTGGTAAGCCGCTGGTAGTAAGCTGCGATGATATCTCCCCGTTCCTGCTCCGGAATGGGCTCGATAAAATGTTCCCAGGCCTCGGGGAAAATACGCGCGGCCTGGCCATTAAAGAACCAGTTCACATCTTCGTCGCGACCTAAAAAGATGCCGCGTAGAACTAAACCCAACACCTGTTTCGGGTGGGATTGGGCATAGGTCAGGGCCAGGGTCGAACCCCACGAACCACCAAATACAACCCACTTGTCGATTTCCAGGAATTCGCGAATTTTCTCCAGGTCAGCCACCAGATCCCAGGTGGTATTGTCTTCGAGGCTGGCGTGGGGTCTCGATTTTCCACTGCCGCGTTGATCAAAAAGTACGATTCGGTAAGCCTCGGGATTAAAAAAACGTCGATGTCCGGGTTCGCATGAACCACCGGGCCCCCCGTGCAGAAAAACTACCGGCACGCCGTCAGGGTTACCACATTCTTCTATATATAAGGTGTGCAGATCAGAAACAGGGAAACGGTAGGATTTATAGGGCTGTATGGCAGGGTATAACATCCGCTTTGCGAATCTCCGGTTGATTGATGTAGGACTAGTCCTACATGAATGCGAGCTCAATGCTGACAACTGCACAGCCTGACCGGGGTTCCAGTCCAGCGCCTGTCGTGACAATATACTATCACGACAATGGGAGTGGTCGACAGGCAGGGAAGACATCCACAGCGCGACAATGCTCTAACAGGGAACACCGAATTATTTAAGCCGGTTTTTCTCTCCTCGAGGTACCCTAGGCCTGGTCAGAAATTAGCTGGGTCTTTTTTTTTCTGCCACTCCAGGCAGCATTCAGCAACAGTTCCCGTCGGCCGGGTTCAATCGTCGGATTGCTTCAGGTTCTGGAAATCAAACAGGTTGCGATCGAGTAGATGCGAAGCTGTTACCTTGCCCAGCGAGGTGACGATATTGTCAACACGCCCTGGATGAGCATCATCCCATTGCAGCAGCATGGATTTAACCGCCTGGCGCTGTAAACCGGTTTGCGAGCCGCACAGGTTGCAGGGAATTATGGGGAATTCACGCAGCGCGGCATACTGTTTAATCAGCTTCTCACGCACATAAACCAGCGGGCGTATCACCACGTTTCGTTGATCGTCGCTCTTAAGCTTTGCCGGCATCGCCTTTAGGCGGCTGTTAAAAAACATGTTTAGAAACAGGGTTTCAACTATGTCGTCCGCATGGTGACCGAGCGCTATCTTACTGGCACCCAGTTCAGCCGCCACGTTGTAAAGCACACCGCGGCGCAATCTTGAGCACAGCGAGCAAGTGGTCTTGCCCTCGGGAACCAGGCGCTTGACGACACTATAGGTATCCTCCTCGACGATCCTGAACTCGACGCCTAAAGCGTTCAGGTAATCCGGTAACACCGATTCGGGAAAACCGGGTTGTTTCTGGTCCAGGTTTACCGCTATCAGTTCAAATCGAATCGGCGCGGATTTTTGCAAGGTTAGTAAAATATCGAGCAAACTGTAACTATCGGCACCGCCCGAGAGGCATACCATGATGCGGTCACCGTCTTCGATCATGTTGAAATCGCTAATCGCACGGCCCACGTTGCCACGGATCTTGCGTTCGATTTTTTCCAGGCCGGGCTGCTCCAGGGCGCTTATATCGACGATGTGACTATTCGGCTTCATTGTCTTACTTTTTCCAGAACGTGGGCGTAAACAAAACCAGCAGGGTGAATATTTCTAGCCGCCCGAGCAGCATCGCCATGCAAAGAATCCATTTCGCGGGATCGTTAATCGACGAGAAATTCCTGCCAACATCGCCGAGACCGGGACCCAGGTTATTAAGACAGGCTGCGACCGCGGAAAACGCGGTTTCCTGGTTCAGTCCGGTCGCCATCAGCAACAGGATCATTAGCGCAGAAATCGCGAAATAAGCCGCAAAAAACCCCCATACCGCTTCGATGACCTTCTCGGGCATTGGTTTTTTACCAATCTTTACCGGGAATTCCGCATTCGGGTGCACCAGGCGCCTTAGCTCTCGCACACCCTGCTTAACCAGCAGCAGGATACGAATGACCTTGATACCGCCCCCGGTAGATCCCGAGCAGCCGCCAATAAAGCTGACATAGAGCAGCAAAACGGGCAGGAAACCAGGCCAGCTATAATATTCAGCCGTGGTAAAACCGGTCGTTGTACCGATCGAGACGACCTGGAACAAGCCCTCGATAATCGATTCGGTGGTCGAATCGAAAGTGTGCATGAACTGCAGGTAACCAATGGTAATGATGCTAACGATAAACAGTACCAGGATGTAGGTGCGAAATTCGGCGTCCCGTTGGTAGGGCTTCAATGAGCGATGCCGGAATGCAATGAAATGTATGGCAAAATTAATACCGGAAAGCAGCATGAAAACAATTGCGATGAATTGAATGGCGGTGCTGTCGAAATAGCCGATACTGGCATCATGGGTAGAAAATCCACCGATCGCGACCGTCGAGAAGGAATGCGACATCGCGTCAAAAAACGACATGCCCGCAAGCCAGTATGCCAGGCAGCAGGCCACGGTGAGGCCGAGATATATATACCAAAGCGCTTTTGCAGTTTCGGTAATACGCGGGGTGAGCTTGGTATCCTTTACCGGGCCCGGGGTTTCGGCACGAAACAGCTGCATACCACCGACCCCAAGCATCGGCAACACTGCAACCGCCAGCACGATAATTCCCATTCCACCGAGCCACTGCAGTTCCTGGCGGTACAGTAATAGCGAGTGCGGCAGATTATCGATGCCGACAATAACTGTAGCACCGGTCGTGGTAATCCCTGAAATCGATTCGAACACTGCATCGGTTATCGAAATATCGTATATTCCGGACAGGTAGATTGGTAATCCCCCGGCAATCCCCAGCACGGTCCAGAACAGCACTACCACCAGGAAACCATCGCGCAGACGCAATTCTTTCCTGTGCTTTCGCACCGGGAGGTAAAGTAGAAAGCCGAACACCAGGGTTAACAAAAAGGCTTCCACAAACGGCAGCACCGCGCCATCACCGTAAATCAGACCGGTAACTATCGGCGGTATCAGGGCGATACTGAATACCATCACCAGTAAGCCGAAAAT
>JARFPR010000026.1 GCA_029288195.1 Gammaproteobacteria bacterium
TCGTCAAGCGGAAATTCCTGCGCGCTATCGTCGCTCCTGCCCTTGTATTCGAACTGTTGTGCCGTGATCCCGCGCTCGCTCAGGACAATGCGATGTGGAATTCCGATCAGCTCCATGTCGGAAAATATAACCCCGGGGCGCAGAGCACGATCATCGAGCAATACTTCGAGGCCTCGCGCAAGGCATTGCTGGTAGAGGTCGTCAGTTGCCTGTTTAACGACCTCTGATTTATGGTAGTTAATCGGGCAGATTGCCAGTTGAAAGGGTGCCAGCGCTGCCGGCCAGATAATTCCCTGCGCATCATGATTTTGTTCGATAGCCGCGGCAACCACCCGGGTGACGCCAATGCCGTAACAGCCCATGAAAGGAGCTACCCCTTTGCCATTCTCGTCGAGAACAGCGGCCTGCATGGATTCTGAGTATTTCTGGCCGAGTTGGAAAATATGCCCGACTTCGATGCCACGTAGAATTTTTAATTGCCCGGTACCGTCCGGGTCGGGGTCGCCATCAATCACGTTGCGAATATCAGCCGTGACGGGTTCTTCGCAATCCCGTCCCCAGTTGGCATTGATATAATGTTTATCATCCTGATTCGCGCCACAGACGAAATCGCCAACCACCGCGGCACTGTGATCGACAATGGTTTTTAATTTTAATCCGACAGGGCCGATGGAACCGATATCGCTACCCAGGGTAGCGGTGATTTGCTCACGCTGGGCCAGGCGCAAGGGACTGGCAACGCCATCGAGTCTCTCGGCCTTGAGCGCGTTGAGCTCGTGATCACCGCGTAATACCAGTGCAACCAGGCCCCCGTCCTCGGCTTCGACGATGAGGGTCTTCATGCATTGCTGCGCGCTTACGTCGAGACCATTGGCGAGGTCCTCAATGGTATACATGCCGGGAGTATCGACAGTTTGCATTTCAGCGCTGGCCACGCTGCGTTCGGTACGCGGTGGTAATGCCTCCACGGTTTCAATATTGGCGGCAAAATCGCCCTGCTCGGAAAACGCAATTGCGTCCTCTCCGGAATCGGCAAGGACGTGAAATTCCTGCGAGGTACTACCCCCGATTGCGCCTGAATCTGCGCTAACCGCTCGATAATCAAGCCCGAAACGATTAAAAATATTAATGTATGCCTGATCCATAATATCGTAAGAGCGCTGCATGCCATCGTTGTCGATATCGAAGGAATAAGCGTCTTTCATTATGAATTCCCGCGAGCGCATAACGCCGAAACGGGGTCTGATTTCATCGCGGAACTTGGTCTGGATCTGGTAAAAATTAAGCGGTAGCTGGCGGTAACTGTTAACTTCACGCCGAAATATATCGGTCACGATTTCTTCATGCGTAGGCCCGATACAGGCATCACGATGATGCCGGTCCTGAAGACGCAGTAACTCCGGGCCGAACTGATCCCAGCGGCCTGATTCCTGCCATAATTCTGCGGGTTGAAAGGAAGGCATCAGCAGTTCCAGTGCGCCAGCCCTGTCCATCTCCTCGCGAATGATTTGCTCTACCTTTCGCAGTATTCGCAAACCGAGCGGCAGCCAGCTGTAGATTCCGGCGGCATGCCTGCGAATCATGCCGGCACGGAGCATGAGCTGATGGCTGATTATTTCGGCATCGACCGGGGTTTCTTTGAGTGTTGCCAGGTGGAAGCGGGAAGCTCTCATAGGTATTCATACGCGGTGCTGCTGCACCTTACAATTAATTCGGCGCATTATAGAGGTTCCAGCAACGGTTAACAGAAAATTAAGTACAAAGTCCCTTTACTGGCAGAAGCGCTCAACGTCGGCTTCGGTCTGGATTTTGCGTGCCTCGATTTCCTCGGTCGTCATATAGCGTGTGCTGCCATCGGCAGATCGCAGCTTGATGCGATCACTTTTACTAATGACCTTGAGGTCTTCTTGCGCCTTTTCACAAGCGAGCCTGGCCTGGTCTTCAGGGATATTATTATTATCAGCGGCTGCGGTTGTGCCATTTCCGGTGTCTTCGGAACTTTTTGGCGTGGCTAGTCGGGGTAGTGCCTTACCGGGATTGCTCGGGGCGGACTGCACGCGCACACCCTCGGTTTTGGCGGCAACTGGTGGTGCATCACCATAGTGGACATTACCCTCCTCATCGACCCATTTGTGGATCGTGCCCGCATTCAGGGTCATTGAGGCCAGGAACATCAGGTAAATCAAGTAGCGCATGGTTTTCCCTGTTTTCGCCGTATTCTTTAGTCTATGAACCCAAAGAATAGTTGTCATCCAAATATTTACAATCTTTTTTTAATGTTATCTCTATAAATTGCGCAACCATTTTTGACATCTATCATCAATCAAATTTATCTATTCTGTAGGTATCTATAAAAACAATATATAATGTTACCCCGGATAAATGGGCTAACGCACGCTATGAGCGATCGAAGACTCAAGGTTTTCCATACCGTTGCCAGGTTGCTAAGTTTTACCAAAGCGGCAGAAGCGCTGCATATGACCCAACCAGCGGTAACCTTCCAGGTGCGTCAACTCGAAGAGTATTTCAATACACGCCTGTTTGATCGCACCCATAACAAAGTCAATTTAACCCCGGCCGGGGAACGCGTTTCCGAGTTTGCCGAACGCATCTTTGACCTGTATTCCGAGATGGAAAATACGGTTCGTGATCTGACCGGTGAAATCAGTGGAGCACTGACCATAGGGGCGAGCACCACGATTGCCGAATACATGCTGCCAGCCTTACTCGGGGAGTTTAAGATTCGCTACCCGGACATTAATCTGCGACTCAAGGTTTCAAACTCCGAAGGTATTGTATCGATGGTTGAACATAATGTGATTGACCTTGGCGTGGTCGAGTCGCCGGTGAGCAACAAGAACCTGATAGTCGAAGTGTGTCACGATGATCAACTGGTTGTGATTACTGCACCTGATCACGAGCTTGCGAAGCGCGGTGGCAAGGTGAAGGCTTCCGATATAGTGAAGTACCCGTTTGTCAGCCGCGAAGAGGGTTCGGGTACGCGCGATGTAATCATGCAGTACCTGGTTGAGGAAAAGATCAATCCCAATGATTTGAACTTCAGCCTTGAACTTGGTAGCCCGGAGTCTATAAAAGGTGCTGTCGAAGCTGGCATGGGTATCACCATAATTTCTCGCTCCATTATCGGTAAAGAATTAAAATTGAACACGCTTTGCGAACTACAACTCGATCCGCCATTGAGCCGGCCTTTCTCGTTTGTTCGGCAGCGACAGAAATTCCGCGTGACGGTAATGGAAAAGTTACTCGAGTTTGCCCGCTCTTACTTCAAGAATAACAAGTAGCTCTCAATCGCGCTGACCATGAATAGAATTTCGCATAATGTTTGAGATCCTGGAGCAGTGGTACCGGCGCCATTTCACCGACCCGCAAACGGTGATTTTCGCATTTATCCTGATTGCAGGCGCGCTGCTGATTTTCGTCCTGCATGCTCATTTACTGCCGATTCTGGTTGCCATGATTATTGCCTACCTGGCCGAAGGCATGGTGATATGGTTGCACAAGATTAATCTCGGGCGCACGGTAGCGGCGAGCTTTGTGACCGCACTCATGATTACCGCGATAATCCTGGTGTTTTTCGTGTTATTGCCGTTGCTCTCGAGGCAGGTCACCGAATTGTTTCGCGAAATGCCGAGTATGTTAAGCCAGGGACAGCAGTTATTGTTGCGCCTACCCGAGGAGTATCCTGACTATGTCTCGGCCAGGCAGATCGAGGAATTACTGACCCTGGCTCGCATCGAATTGAGCAATTTCGGACAACGTGTAGTGAGCATATCCCTGTCTTCGGTGGTGGGTATAATCACCTTCCTGGTTTACATGATACTGCTGCCCTTGATGGTGTTCTTTTTCTTAAAGGACAAAGACATGATTCTGCGCTGGCTCGCTGATTTTCTTCCCGAAGAACGCAGATTACTGCGCACCGTCTGGGCAGAACTCGATATCAAGATTGCCAGTTATGTGCGTGGCAAGGTAATTGAAGTCCTGATCATCTGGTCGGCAAGTTACGTTGCGTTTGCGATTATGGGGCTGAATTACGCGATGCTGCTGAGCCTCCTGGTCGGCCTATCGGTTATTATTCCCTATGTCGGTGCCACCGTGGTGACGATCCCTGTCGCCCTGATTGCTTTTTTTCAGTGGGGCTTCACTTCGGAGTTTGGCTGGTTAATGGCTATTTACGCCTTTATCCAGTTTCTGGACGGTAACTTGCTGGTGCCTTTACTGTTCTCTGAAGTGGTCAACCTGCATCCGGTTGCAATCATCGTCGCGGTTGTATTCTTCGGCAGTCTCTGGGGGGTTTGGGGTGTTTTCTTTGCGATTCCGTTGGCGACACTAATTCAGGCTATTATCAAGGCCTGGCCTTCCGATGAGTTAATAGCTGAATAAGCAGCATTTTCTTGTACATTGATAGCAGTCTTTATAACATACGCCCCTTAATTGGCCATGGGAGAACAGGGTTTGTCCATGTTTAAAGGCAGTATCGTAGCTTTGGTGACACCAATGCTCGGCAATGGTGACGTTGATTTTTCGCAGCTGGAAGCGCTGATCGATTTTCATGTGCGTGAAGGAACCGAGGCGCTTGTGATTGCCGGTACGACTGGAGAATCGGCAACGCTCAGTCCCGACGAACACTGCGACCTTTTGTATAAAAGCTACGAGATGATCAAGCAACGCTTGCCGATGATTGCCGGCACCGGTGCCAACTCGACCGCGGAAGCTATCGAACTCACCAAATGCGCAAACTCAAGCCGCGCTGAAGCCGCGCTGCTGGTAACGCCTTATTACAATAAGCCGACACAAAATGGCCTGGTATTACATCATCAGGCGATAGCCGGTGCAGTCGATATCGCGCAGATCCTTTACAACGTCCCGGGGCGTACCGCCTGTGATATGCAGGCTGATACAGTCGCCGAACTGGCGAAAGTTGGTAATATCGTGGGCATCAAGGAAGCGACTGGCAGTATGGAGCGACTTGCCGATATCAAGCGCCAGGTTGATGATAGTTTTGCCTTGTTACCTGG
>JARFPR010000210.1 GCA_029288195.1 Gammaproteobacteria bacterium
GAGTTACCGATTGATTCACCGATTCGGGTAGATTCTGTTCGAGAAAACGCTGAATACCCGGCCCCAGGCGGGTGACCTGTTCAAATTCGGGCGGCAACACCGACTGGCAAAGCCTGGATATCGGTTTCGTACCCATCAGGCCCTTCGACGACGACGTCTCGGTTTATGCGCCTCACTGCTTTTCCCGGCTAGACCCAGGCGCTGATAGGCCCGCTTAACGACTTCTTCATCGAGCAAGCGAAACTTGCCCGGCTTTAACCACTTGGGCAGCCTGAACTGGTCATAACGTACCCGGGTTAATCGGCTTACCTCAACCCCGACCGCTTCCCACAGGCGCCGCACCTCGCGATTACGTCCTTCTTTCAGAACCACGTGATACCAGTGATTGCTCCCGCTACCGCCTGAATCGATTATATCGTCAAAACGGGCCGTGCCATCTTCGAGCTGCACACCATCACGCAGTTGCTGCAGCATTTCCTGGCTGACGGCGCCATGCACGCGCACCGCGTATTCGCGCTCAATTTCGTACGACGGATGCATGAGACGGTTGGCGAGTTCTCCATCGTTGGTAAATAACAAAAGTCCGCTGGTGTTGATGTCGAGTCGTCCGATACTGACCCAACGTCCCTGTTGCAGGCCTGGCAGATTTTGAAATACGTCTTCACGTCCCTCGGGGTCCGAGCGGGTGCACACCTCGCCCACCGGCTTATGATACATCAGGATCTTCGGCCTGGCCGCGTGCCGCTGCAGGCGCACCAGTTTGCCATCGATAGCAATTTTTTCGCGTCCGGCGACCTGGTCGCCCGGTTTCGCGATCTTGCCATTGACACTGATACGCCCCTGTTGCAGCAATGCATCAATCTGGCGCCGCGATCCGGCGCCCTGGTTGGCTAAATACTTTTGTATGCGCTCCATCGCACGATTATACAGCAGGCTGGAATTTCACTTCAGGTTAATGTCATCCCGCGGCTGCCGGGATGACCCCTGGCGGGGTCAGTTGACGGCCCAGCGCTGACCGATGCCGGTCGATGACTCGGAGATCAGGGTTTTCGCGTTACTGTCGAGCTTGAGGTCGAGAATCGTCGCGGAGTCGGGCTGTACCTTGTGTTTGACTTTCGGCTTCCAGGTTTCGCGACGTTTACCGCTGGCGACATCCCAGATATCGATGGCCTTGGCTGCCCTGCCGGTGGCAAGCGTTCGGTTGTCATTCGAAAAATCGGCGGAGACTAAGGTCATCCTGATTTCATCGAGGCGTGACACCAGGTTGCCTTTACCCCTGGTTGAATAAACATGAGCATCACCGATATGCGCATTGGCAAGAGCAAGCTCACCGTCATCGGAAAGGGCAACCAGCGAGATCTTGTACTTTAAATTCTTCGACCACAGGTGCTCGCCGTTAGTTAAATCCCACAGGCTAGCATGCCAGTCGTCGGCACCGGTTAATGCGAAACGACCGTCCTTGGACAGCGCTACGCTGGTTACTTTTTCATGATGCGCAAACACGTAGCGCATCTTGCCTTCGACCATATCGAAATAAACCGCCTGGTTATCCTTGCTGCCAATCAACGCGAAACGACCATTGGCCGAAACCGCGACATCGGTCAGGTTGGGCCAGGACCAGTAACCGGTAAGACGGCCTGACTCCACTGCCCAGCGTGCAATCGAGTTTTGTTCGATCGTAACCAGAACGTCACCCAACTCGGAAAATGCGGCAGCGATTATACCGCCTGCACTGCCCTCCTCGTGCTGAACACTGTACTTGACCCTGTTGTTTTGCAAATCCCAGACCCGTGCGAAACCACCGATTTCACCGGTGAGCAAATGTTTGCTATCGGGACTGATAGCGGCGCCGTAAGAACCTGTGTCGGCATGCACCCAGGTATCCAGGGCCTTTTTTTGCTCGCTGCAAGAGCCGAGCAGGCCGCAAACCAGCACTGCGACCAGGATCGATTGTATTGTATTCCGCATAACGGCTGTATCGACCGCAGTGCCAAAAGCCTTAGCAACACCGGGAGCAGTTCAATTAGTCAGAAAGAGTCAATAGACACGTCAGGTTAACACTTTGCTCAATTTATCCTGGCGCTCGGCGACAATCGCTTTGCGGCTACGACTCAAGATGGGTGGGATTCAAAGGGCAACCAGGACCCCGCCTGCCATGCAGTTACCCGGTTCCGGCTTCGCTTTCCTCGGTAAAGGCAAGTTCGGGCGTAAATTGATCAAGATCACGGATTTCGACCAGCGACGGCAACTCGTTGAGTGACTTTAAGTTGAAGTAATCGAGAAATTCCCGGGTGGTGCCATAGAGCGCAGGTCGGCCCGGCACTTCCTTGTGTCCCAGTGACTTAACCCAGTTACGCTCCTCCAGGGTCCTGATGATATTGGTACTCACGCTAACCCCGCGGATGTCTTCGATTTCGCCCCGCGTGATCGGTTGACGGTAAGCAATCAGGGCCAGGGTTTCCATCATTGCACGCGAGTAACGCGGCGGCTTTTGTTCCCACAGGCGCACAACCCAGGTTTCGAAGTCGGTCCTGACCTGGAAGCGGAATCCCGAGGCGACCTGTTTCAACTGGAAACCGCTGCCCTCGTATTTTTCGACCAGCTCCTCGATGGCCTTGCG
>JARFPR010000249.1 GCA_029288195.1 Gammaproteobacteria bacterium
GTCTGAATTATTTACGTCAGCATTACCTGATGGCGACCTTGACCAATTGCGATCGCATCAGTTACATGGGCAGCAATGCACGATTAGAAATCGAATGGGATGCAATTTACACCGCACAGGATGTCGGCTGTTACAAGCCAAGGCTGCGTAACTTCGAGTACATGTTTGAAAAAGCCAGGCGTGACCTCGGTATTCTGCCGCACGAGATTCTGCACGTTGCGCAATCGCTGACGCACGACATGGTGCCTGCTACCAGCATGGGTATGACCAAGGTTTGGATCAATCGGCGCCACAATCAGGAAGGACTTGGAGCGACCGCGCCGCCACAGGGCGAATACACGATCGAGTGGGAATTCAACAGCATGGCCGATTTCGTCAAAGCGCACCAACAGGGGTTGGCATAGGCCGTCATGCCGCGTATTTCCACAGAGCTGACAAGCTGGGCACTCAACTCTGTGCTCGTATTATCGTTAGGCTTATTGCTATTAGTCATCAGACCGGTAACGGCCGCGACTCCGGCCCTGTTAACCGATCTTGCGTTGGTCGAGGTGTTGCGCAACGGGGGATACAATATTTACTTCCGACATGTCTCTACTGACTGGTCACAATCCGATGGCTTGCGTCAGGCTGACGACTGGTTGAGCTGTGACCCGGCGCAGATGCGTCAACTCTCGGAACCGGGGCGTGCCGATGCGGTGGCAATTGGTGACGCCATTCGCAGTCTCGAAATACCAGTCGGTGAAATCCTGGCGAGTCCCTATTGCCGCACCGTCGAAACCGCTCGTTTGATGAAACTTGGTGAGGTTACCGCTACAACCGAGGTGATGAATTTGCGCGCTGCCGAATATTTCGGTGGCCGCGCGGCCATTGTCGCCACGGCGCGGGCGCTTCTTGCAAGGTCACCCAGGCCCGGCACCAACCGTATCATCGTAGCGCATGGCAATGTCGCACAAGCATCGACGCCGGTATATCCCGCTGAAGGCGAGGGGGTCGTATTCCGGCCAGACGGCAACGACGGTTTCTATCTGGTAGGCCGGATCAACCCGACAGATTGGTCACGATTGCTGAATTTGGCTATTCAGTAATCGCGGTGATGGATGTGCCGCGCCGCCAGGCCCATGATCATGGCCACCAGGCGTGCCGCGACCAGTGCGCCACGACCGCCGACATCGGCGCTCGGCATCAATTCGACCAGGTTAAAGCCTGCAATCCTTGCGCGTTTTGTTACGGCCTCAAAAATTTCGAGAATTTGCCAGTATGAAAATCCCCCTGGCGCGGGACCAATTACCGCGGGCACTACCGCGGGATCCATAACATCGATATCGAGCGCGATATAGAGATTCGATTTTTCAGGAATCGAATCGATGATGGGGTCGATTCCGTTCTGTACCACGTCGCGCATCGGGAAAAAATGTACCCCCCAGTCGAGCGCGTCCTGCCGATCCTGCGGGCGAGCGCTACCGATGCCGCGTGCGCCGACCTGGATGATATTCTCGATCCAGCCCATCTCGGAGGCGCGGCGCATATTACTCGATAGCCCCATGGTTTCACCGTTGACATCATCCCGCCAGTCGATATGCGCATCGAGCTGCAAAATGGTCAGCGGCCCGTGTTCGCGGTATGCCTCGAGCACCGGTATAGGAACCGAGTCGTCGCCACCCAGAACCAGTGGTATCGCCTTTGCGGCCAGGATCTTGCTGACGTAATCGCGAATCGTATGGCGATTGGAGGCGAAGTCTGTATCGCTATAGTCGAGATTGCCCCAGTCGATGGCCCCGATACCATCAGGCAGCAGGTAACCGTCGATGTCGAAATCATG
Source organism: Gammaproteobacteria bacterium (assembly GCA_029288195.1). GTDB lineage: Bacteria > Pseudomonadota > Gammaproteobacteria. Next base: position 1,820 of record JARFPR010000249.1, read on the forward strand.
ATGTCCCAGCACCCCGGGCCAGCCGAAGGCGCCGCGAATCGCATCCGCTGCCGCGGCGCAGTAGTTGCCGACACTTGTATATGGAGTTGCGGCCGGGGCACCCAACAGGACGATGTCGGCATCCCCGGTGACACCGGGACTTTGCAGTGGCAGATCAAGAAATCCGCCACTCGGAGTGCCGCCGAACATGGATTTCATCTTGGGTGACTGGTTACTCATGGCTGCGACCTGGATTAAGTTTTAGTGGTGGGTGTGTCGATGGTGTACAGGTTGATCGATCGGGTCTGACCCCGCACCGTGGCTTCGCCGATCCTGGACAGCTCGACTTCGTCGATAGAGGCGGCGCTCGATTCCGAAATCATCAAGCGGGTTCCGTATTCCTTGTTCAACGCCTCGAGACGCGCTGCCAGGTTAACCGCATCGCCGTGAACCGTGTAGTTCAGGCGTCCCCTGGCGCCAATAGCCCCGGCAACCACCCGGCCGGTATTGATGCCGATACGAATGTTCAGCTTTTCACCTTCATACTCGTTGTTGGCTACTGTGTTCAACATTTCCAGTGCGGCGTGAACCGCGTTGCGGGCATGGTTGTCGTCGGCAATCGGAACGTTGAAAGTCGCCATGATCGCGTCACCCTGAAACTGGGTGACCACACCTCCCTTTTGTTCGAGTATCTCGACCATGGCCGAAAAATAGGCATTGAGAACATCGACAATTTTGACTGGTCCCAGCACTTCGGTGAGCCGGGTGAAGGATTCGATATCGCAAAACAGGATCGTGGCCTCGGTTTGCTGCACCGGAATCGCGCCACCGCCGGCCAGTAGTGAACTGGCCACCTTTTCCGGCACAAAACGTCCCAACGTATCGCGAATCACCTGGCGCTCACGTAATCCCTTGACCATGTTGTTAAACGCCCTGCTGGCATCGTCGAGTTCCCGGATATAGCTGCCGTTCAGCGGCTCGACGCTGTCTAGATCGCCCGCGTCGACCGTATTCGCGGCGCTTACGATTTCCTTGATCGGCCTGCTGACCTGGCGACCGACGATGATCGATGCAATGATCCCGATCAGCAGAATCGAAAGGCCGGCAGCCAGCGATCTGAGTATATTGCGTCTCTGATCGCCGGAGTGTAGGGTGGTGTTCAGATAGACGCCGATGGTCCAGGGAGCGGGACCATAACGCTCGATATCGCGATAAAGATAAAGATAGAAATCGTCGCCCCAGAATATGCCGCTGGCTTCGGTGTCCTCGAGCGCAGCCGAGATAAACGACGCTTCCTCATCGGGCGACCAGATGCGTTCCAAAACCAGGTCGCCTAATTCGTCGAGGTGAGGTAACGGTTGCAGTTCGCTGCCGCTAATAATGCCAGGGTGAGCAAGAACGTATTCGCGATTGTATAAAACGAATGGGGTTACGCCGGTATCAGCATGATTTCGCGCGAGAAGAGCGGACAGTTCGCGCACAGTTACGATCTGCGCAAAAATACCGATAAATTCGCCATCGGCATTGCGCAGGGGAATATCGTGCAGCAGGGTCGACGATCCTACCGTGTCGGTAAAGATCGGCTCACGCCAGGCGCTCGATGCTGCCGCTTTAACCTGGTTTAGATAATCCTGGAACCAGGGTTTTTGCGACCAGTCTCCAGTTATCGCGACCCGCTCATCTCGATGCCAGCGCCGGCCCTTGCCATCAGCCGTGATAAGCGCGACTCCAGCCACCTGCGGTGTCGCCGCGAGCGAGCCGAAAATATAGTCATCGAAGGAAGACAGATCTTGCAGATCCTTGACATCACCCGATACCCAGCGCGCCTGGTTGGCGATCGGCTTAAGGCGCTCATCGAGGGTTAGCTCCATCGCGTCGATTAAGGTTTTGCCTCGGTCAGCCCAGAGCTGGCGAGTGCTTTCTGCGACCTGGTTGAAGCCGAGGTAAAGCACGATACCGACGCTGAGCGCGAGCAGGCTACTCGCACCGAACACGGTGATCGCGGTGATCGGAATTCGATACCCTGCTGTCATCCGTTGTGACCTGTTGCCTGCTGGATCTGGAAAGGCCCTAAGTTAGAGCTTATTGCAGTGTTGGGTCAAGGACTGAAGACTTATTACAGTCGTGTTACAAATGCTTGCGAAATGTATAAGTTGTAGGCTTAATACGCACTTTTCAGGTTTTGCGTGGTGCCTTTTATACATGATTAAGAAGATTCTGGTTGCAACTGACGCGTCCGCGGCGTCGAGTCGCGCGGTCAGTTTCGCCGCTCGATTATCGGTACAACACGAAGCAGAACTGCTGATTTTGAACGTGATTCGCGAAATGCAATTACCGGAAGAGCTCAAGCAAGCACCCGAGTTCGAAGACTTCCTCAATGCTCGCGATGACCTGATGCGCCAGGCGGCGGACCAGATCCTCAAGAATGCTAAACAAAAAGCCAAGAAAGACGGCGCCAAAAACATTCAAACCGCCATCGGCAGCGGTGACCCGGCCACCAGCGTGGCTGGTTTTGCCAGGCGTCGCAATGTCGATTTGATCGTTGTCGGTACCCGCGGTCTCAGCAAAATAAAGGCGGCTTCGATGGGCAGCGTTTCACGAAAATTACTGGATCTTACCGACGTCAACTGCCTGGTTATCAGGTAATTACGTAATTACGTAATTACGTCCTGGTGACAGACTGTCCTCCCGATTACAGACTGTCACCTCGTTAACAGACTGTCACCTCGTTAACAGACTGTCATCCCGTGGCTTGACCACGGGATCCAGAGTTAATTGATATCAATTTTTCACAATGGGTCCCGCGGTCAAGCCGCGGGATGACAGACTAAATGTCGCGGGATGACAGACTAAATGTCGCGGGATGACAGACTAAATGTCGCGGGATGACAGGTAAAAGGACCTCGCCTTCTTCGTGGCTTTGCGAGAACCTGCTACTGAGTTATTCAGGGGGTGGGACGTCGCGCACCCTGGACTTGGTCGGATCATAGAACGGAAAGCCAACCACCCTGGCCGGCAACCGCTTCTGCTTGCCATCGAGCTTACCGACTTCGACCTCGGTGCCGAGTTCGCTGTGCTCCACCTGCATTCGACACAAGGCGAAGTTTTTACGCAGGATCGGTGAACGCACCGCGCTGGTGATTTCGCCAACCTGGTTACGCCCGATATTGACGCAATCTCCATTGGTTGCCAATTCGTCGCCGCTGAGTTCAAGCCCGACCAGTACACGCTGGGGATTTTCCTTGCGCTTGATTAGCGATGCCTTGCCGATGAAATCGTCTTGCTTGGTTTTAAGCGGCACGGTAAAGGGAATTCCGGCTTCAAACGGATCGGTCTGATCGCTGAATTCGTAACCGGCAAAAATGAGCCCCGCTTCCACGCGCAGCATGTCGAGGGCTTCAAGCCCGAGCGGGGTCAGGTCATAGGCTTTTCCTGCTTCCCAGATCGCGTCCCAGACGGCAGGCGCATCTTTCGGATGGCAAAACACTTCGTAGCCGAGTTCCCCGGTATACCCGGTGCGCGAAACCACGAGCGGAATGCCGTGTTCGTCGCCAATGCGCGCGATTGAGAAACGAAACCATTCGAGCTCTTCGAGCGAGGCCTGGTCCGGTCTGGTCCAGATGATCTGCTTTAAAATATCGCGGCTTTTGGGGCCCTGTACCTGCAGGTTATGCAGTTGATCGGTCGAGTTGCGTACCCAGGCTTCGAGACCGAGTTTTTGTGCCTGTTCGCGCAACCAGATGCCGCTCTCGTCGCTACCGCCGATCCAGCGGAAATTATCCTGGCCGAGGCGGAACACGGTGCCGTCATCGATCATGCCACCGTTTTCGTAACACATCGCGGTGTAAACCACCTGTCCGACCGCGAGGCGGCGGATGTCGCGGGTGACGCAGGTTTGCATCAGCAGTTCAGCGTCGGGTCCGAGCACCTCGTACTTGCGCAATGGCGACAGGTCAATAACCACCGCGCCCTCGCGGCAGGCCCAGTATTCGTCGATAGCGCCATACTTTGTGTAACTGTTGGCAAGCCAGTAGCCCGCATACTCGGTGAAATTGCGGGTGTGTTCCAGGGTCCGTGAATGAAACCCGGTTTCCTTGGTGAGTTGTTTCTCTGCGTCAGTAGTCATTCGGTAAGCCATCGCTTTGGTAAAGGTATTTGTGTCCGGGTATATGCGCATGTGGATATCGGTTGGATTCCAGCCATTGGCGGGATCGACATCGCAGGGACAGGCGGATGTTACGCATATCATATCCTTGAGCGCGCGCATTAGAACGTAGTCACCCGGGCGTGACCAGGGTTCATCGAAATACATCTGGTTGGTGTCATCGATGTTGGTGTTAAAAAACAGGTTGATTGCCATCCAGCCGGGCCGCGGCTGAATGCCGAATGGTGCGAGCCCGCGGTTGAAATTGTCCGAGCAATTGACATGTCCGGGGTAACCGAGATCTTCGTAGTACTTGGCAGTGCAGGCGGTACCGAAACTGTCGTGACGACCGCAGGTATCACGCACCAGTTCAATCATCGGTTCAAAATCCTGGGTGTAAAACTTGGCCAGCAATCCCGGGGCCGGGTAAGATGCGCCGACCACATGACGCGTACTGGTGGCGTCGATGCAACGCTCAAGCCCCTTGTCCAGAGCGGCGACATCAAAACACTGAAAATCGGAACACTCGCGACCCTCGACGTCGATGATCTGGATATATTGCCCGGCCTTGACCTCGTAGGCGAACGCGGTGCGCGCCTCGATACGTTGATCCTGTAACGGATCGGCAAGCGGATCCGGCAGGTGGATCCGGCGTTCCCCGGAATCCAGCGCCTGGCGGTGAATGAAAATGGTCAGGTCGGTGATGGTGTCTTGCTGATCGACTAGCATCGGCTCACCGGGTGCGGCGACGATACAGGTCACGGCTTCGTTTGCGCTGAAGCTGATCGAGTCACCCGCGCGCGACTCCTTGCTGAAGATGCTCGTGCTTTGCGCTCGGTCGAGCGAGATACCGCGAAACTTCAGGGTGCGTGCAAGCTTGGTCGCGCTGGCATCGTTACCACCCAGGATAGTCTTGAAACCCTCGGCCTTACCATCGGCTTGCGCTCCGATCAGCTGCATATCGCTGTTACCGCGAGCGTCGAAGACCGTAATCTCACCGACCTGCATCCCCTCGGGATTGACTATTTCGATGCGGTCGCCGCCGGCCAGTTCCAGGGCGGTGATGCCCCCCGCCCTGACGACATAGCGTTCAGTATCGGGAGGCAGGGTATTCAACCCGGGTTCCAGTACTCGAACTGAGGGCGCGAATAAAGCTGCGTTCATAAGTTAAACCCTAATTTGTTGCGAGCAGGTCGTCGTGGACGCCGTATAGATGTTGCTTGATGAGTTTTGTCGCCCCGGGGGTATCGCGCGCCGCGATCGCCTCGTACAGGGCTCGATGCTGGCTATTATAGAAATTAATGCGATCCGGTGTTAACAGCTTCGCCTTCATCGTACGCCATTGTGAGTTTCGTCGGACCTCGCTGATCCGCTCGTAGAGCCAATATAGCAGCTTGTTCCTGGAGCAATGCGCCAACGCCATGTGAAACGCAGTATCGGCGCGAGCAAATTTCTCCGGGTCAGCACCACAGTCTTCACAGAGTCGCAACGCATTGCGCAGTTCCTCGAGGTCCTGGGAACTGGCGTTGGCGATTGCCAGCCTGACCATCTGTGGCTCGATTGCAATCCGAACTTCGTTCATCTCCAGGGGGCTGGTTAGCTTGGAGATTTCCTGTTGATTGGTGGTTTCCTTGTGCGATACGTAGGTGCCGCTGCCGATCTGGCGCGTGACCAGGTGCTGTTCTTCGAGTATCTGCAGGACTGAGCGAATCGTGCCGCGTGATACGCCAAATTCCTCGGCCAGGTTACGTTCTGCCGGTAGACGCTCCTCGTAAGCGAATTCGCCTTCGAGAATGCGGCGTCGAAGCTGGGCAGCGACGCCGCTGGTGGTAACGCCAACGCGATTACCACCCATTTTACGGGATGACCTGGAATCGAGATTCGTTGCGATTTGCATGCTGCTGTCGACTGATTTCACGTCCCCTATCTCCTCAAGACCCAGTAATACTATGGTACTCTAAATTGGTACAATAATGCTTCAAATAAAGGCCTAAATCAAGCGCTATTTGGGTCTTGAATTGATTAAATCCGGGGCCGAGATGACAAAATTGGCCCCAAAAATGATAAGTCCCGTTAGCGACTGAATCGATACACATCAAGCCATGATTTAAAATAAAATATTACTGTAAATATTTGAATTAATTAAATTTAATTAATAACATAAATAAAAAACCAGCTTGTTTCGCCTGCTTTGAAGAACTGATTTCTATTACCAGTTTAGACCTGACCAGGCAAATTGGTCCACTCATTCCAATATTTTCTACAGTAATTGTCCAAAAAAACGTGCTTTAGGTCTTGTCTTGTGCAACCTGATGGGTATAACATGACGCCCTGTTTGTTGCGCCCAAATCAAGGGCTGGGCAACGCTGCGATGAGATCTCCGATGAAAAACATAGTTACAAAATTCGGATGAATCCATCTGTAGAAGCGAAGAATTGAAGCGTTTAAGTCTTTAACCGTTGGAGGGTAAAATGACCGATTTACAAGCACACGTGGAGGCGCCTGGACGCGCGGAACTCGTAAAGCAGCTAAGCGAAAAAATTAAACAAACTGGCGTCGACTACATTTACTACCACTTTATTTCTGTAACCGCGCGGATTGTCGGTAAGGGTATTCCAGCCATGCACTGGGAACGCCTCGCCGAGAAAGGTTTCCAGTTGGTATACGGTTCGACGGCTAACCTGTTTGTCGATCGACATGGTGATTACATCGGATACGGCCCTGAATCATCGGAACTGGTTGGCATTCCCGATCCTGAAACTTTTTGCCAATTGCCCTGGGATAAACGCATTGGTCGCGTATTCTGTACCCTGTTCCGTAACCGCGAAGAACGCGAGAATCCGGGTGGTGCGTTGACCTCAGATTGCCGCGGTAACCTGCGTCGTATCCACAATGAATTCCAGGACAAGCACGGTCTTGACATGCGCTGTGGCACCGAGCCGGAAATGATGTGGTTGAAGCGCGGTGAAGACGGCAAAATGAGCGGTGGTGTTACCAAGCCGAACTGCTACCACATCGACCAGTTCGAAGAGCTGCGCCCTTCATTTATGAAAGTTATCGAGTACTCCATTCAAATGGGCCTCGATATCATCCAGGGTGATCACGAGGACGCACCCGGTCAACTTGAGTTGAACACTCAGTTCGACGATGTGCTACGTAACGCAGACCGCTTGACTACTTATCGCCAGATCTGTGCCCAGGTTGCTCGCGAAGACAACCTCATCGCCTGCTTCATGTCCAAGCCGTTCATGGGTGTATCGGCTTCGGGTTGTCACCACAACATGTCGTTGTGGCGCGGTGGTGAAGACGTGGTTAACAAGCTGGGTATGGAATCCCTGGCGGGTATGGACGGTGCATTCAGCTACCGTGTCGGTGGCGAAAATACTTTCATGCCTGATCCGTCGATTGATGAACGTGCACCGGGCCCGATCGGGTTGCAATCCATCGGTGGCGTTATCAAGCACCTCGGGGCGTTAACCTCGATCGGATCGTCCACGGTTAACTCTTACCGTCGCCTCTGGGATACGGGTTTCTGGGCGCCAATTTTCGCCGACTGGGGATACCAGAATCGGACCTGTGCATTACGCGTGTCAGCACCTGGCCGTTTTGAATACCGTTCGGTGGATTCGATGGTGAATCCTTACCTGATGGGTGCTGCGCTACTGAAGGCCTTTGATGATGGTATCGACAATAACCTCGATCCCGGTGAAGCCGAAGAACGCAACATCTATGAAGCGATTGATGCGGGTAAGGATGTCAAGAAGCTACCGATGTCGCTGGGCGAAGCTCTCGATGAATTGCGCGCCGATGAAGTTATCAAGTCAGCCATGCCGGGTGAAATGTTCAAGGTTTTCGAGCATTACAAGCGTGACGAGTGGGAGCGATTTAATCACACCGTTACCGATTGGGATGTCGAAACTTATCTCGACTGTCTGCCATAGGCTGGTTCCAAACTAAACCGGTGCCGGGAAAAGTCGGCACCGGGAAATATGTAGGGCTGCCGCGGCGGCCGCATCTTAAACTCTAAGAGGATAATCTTATGTGTGGTATTGCTGGACTTATCTGGAAAGGTGGTGTCACCAGCGATATCGGTAGCGAGATGACCCAGATGCTTCAGGCGTTGAAGCACCGCGGGCCGGACTCTACCGGTTTTGCACTCTATGGCAAGGGTGATGAAGGCGTGCACGTGTTGCGCTTTAAAGTTGCCGAGCAGGAAGAAATGAAAACGGGTTTCGATATTCATCGTCTGGTGATCGAACGCAAGGCCGCGGTTGATACTCGCCTGGCAGAAATGGGCGCCGAAGTCATCGAAAGAGAAGATGCCACCGAGTATGCATTTCGTTACCACTTTAAATTCGATGGTGACCTGAAACGGTTAATCGATTTCATCGAAGACCTCGATGGTGTTGAAATCCTGTCCGTCGGCAAAGCGCTGGAATTGATCAAGGACCTCGGTGATGCAACCGTGGTTTCCGATCAATACGGCTTGAAAGGTTTTGTCGGTACCCATGCGATCGGTCACACGCGGATGGCGACCGAGTCGGACGTCGATATACGTTCCGCGCATCCCTACTGGGCTTACCCGTTCAATGATGTGTCGGTAGTTCACAACGGCCAGTTGACCAATTACTGGACCATGCGCCGGGATCTCGAACGTCGTGGCCACCGCTTCATGTCGAACTGTGACTCGGAACTGATCGCGGTTTATATCGCCGATCGAATCGACCGCGGTGATGAGCTCGAAGGTGCGATGCAGAGGACGATTGATGTCATCGACGGTGTATTTACTTACCTGGTTGCAACCGGTAACCAGCTTGGTATGGCCAAGGATGTGATGGGTGCCAAACCCATGGTGCTCTACGAGAGCGATGAATTTGTAGGGCTGGCTTCGGAAGAAGTCGCCATCCGCAGTATTTTCCCGCGTGAAATAGACACCTGGGATCCTTATCAAGGGGAGGTCAAAGTATGGGCAGCGTAACCACATCCCATGACATGGGGCTGCACGAGGAGCAGCTCGCGGGTCGTACCCAGCAGATGTTTTTCTCGGCTACCGAGGAAGAGAATTTCACCTATCCATGGGCCTACGAGGTCGATTTTGAAAAAGCGGCGGAGTTCGACGCCGCAGATATGGAAATCGCCGATATCAATATCGCGATTCGTGACTTGATGAAATCGGGGCACGGTACGATTACCGTGAAAAATCCGCGCGCCAAACACTCGCTCGGGGTGGGCATTCTGAATCGACTGAACCTTAATTTCGAAGGCAGCCTCGGCTACTTTGGCTGCGGTTTGATCGATGGTCCTAATATTCACATCAGTGGCCGGGTCGGCTGGTCATGTGCAGAAAACATGATGGCGGGCAAGGTGGTGATCGAAAAGAACGCGGGTTCGCTGTTCGGTGCCGCGATTCGCGGCGGCGACCTGGTTTGCAAGGGGCAGGCGGGTGCGCGTGTCGGTATCGACCAGAAGGGCGGCACCATTATCGTGGGTGACAGCGTAGGCGCCTTTACCGGCTTCATGATGCAACGTGGTCGCATGATTATTCTCGGTGATGCCGGCGATAACCTCGGCGATTCGATGTACGACGGCACCATTTACGTGGGCGGCAGGATTGCCAGCCTCGGGGTCGATTGTGTCGAAACCGAAATGACCGATCTCGACAAGCGTTACCTCGAAGGCAAGTTGTCGCAGTATGGCATGTCGGCGCCAAACGGCATCGACAGCATGATCAAACTGACTTCCGGCAAGCAATTGTGGAACTACGATAACCTCGAACCTACAGAGAAGAAACTGGTGCTCTAGGCACTGGCTTTATCTTGGAGAAATTAAGATGTCTGATAAAAAAATAGATCCATACCACCTGGGGAACAGTTTCATCTTTCCACCCGAGGTGATGAACGATATTCACATCAAGGCGGAACTCGGTCGCTACCGAATGCGCGGTTTCTCGCTGTTCAAGAAGATTCCGACCTGGGACGACCTGACTTTCATGCCGGGTACCCTGACGCGTTTCGTTATCGAGGGTTATCGTGAGAAATGCCTGACCAAAACCATCATCGGTCCCAATGCCAAGATTCCGCTTGAGCTCGATATTCCGGTATATATCACCGGTATGTCTTTTGGTGCCTTGAGCTACGAAGCCAAGACAGCACTCGCGCGTGGCGCCACCATGGCGGGCACCGCGACCTGTTCCGGCGAAGGCGGCATGATTCCGGACGAACGTCGCTACTCGTCCAAGTGGTTTTACCAGTGTATCCAGTCACGTTATGGCTTTAATCCGAACCATTTGCGTCTTGCCGATGCAGTTGAGTTTTTCATCGGTCAGGGCTGTAAGGTAGGTCTAGGCGGTCACCTGATGGGTCAGAAGGTAACCGACCAGGTGGCTGAAATGCGCTCGTTACCTGCCGGTATCGACCAGCGTTCACCGGCACGTCATCCTGACTGGATGGGACCGGATGACCTGGCACTGAAAATCCAGGAAGTTCGCGAAGCCACCGATGGACAGATTCCGATCCAGTTGAAACTGGGTGCCGCGCGCGTCTACGACGATGTACGCATGGCCGCCAAGACTGGACCCGATTCGATCTATATCGACGGTATGGAAGGTGGCACCGGTGCCGGTCCGCACCTTGCGACCGAAGATACCGGTGTTCCCGGAATCGCGGCGATTCGCCAGGCGCGCCAGGCACTCGACGATGTCGGTATGTCAGGCGAGATAACGCTGGTTTACGCGGGTGGTATCCGTAACGGTGCAGACCTCGCTAAAGCGATTGCACTGGGTGCGGACGCGGTCGCAATAGGTCATTCTTCGCTGATTGCGCTGAACTGCAACAAGGATATTCCGGAAGCTGATTTCCCGACTGAAATGGGCGTGGAGGCTGGCTACTGCTATCACTGCCATACCGGTCGTTGCCCGGTCGGAATCGCGACCCAGGACCCGGTCCTGCGTCAGCGCCTGGATCCCGACGCGGCCGCGGAGCGTGTTTACAACTTCCTGCATACGCTCACCATCGAAGCACAACTGTTCGCGCGCGCCTGCGGCAAGACCAACATTCACTCGCTCGAGCCGGAAGACCTGGCGGCACTGACGATGGAAGCCTCGGCCTGTGCGCAGGTACCGATGGCGGGTACTCAACACACCGTCGGTCGTCCCGACATGACACGTTTCTAGAGGAGAAATCAGTAATGGCTGAACAAGATATTAACCAGTTCC
>JARFPR010000129.1 GCA_029288195.1 Gammaproteobacteria bacterium
CGCTTTGATATCAATGCCTCGTCACTGCCTGATTTTTACAAGCAACGCCTGTTAAACCTGCGCGATCGGCGCATCAGCAAGGAGGGTGTTGTGATTATCAAGGCGCAGCAGCATCGCACTCAGGAAAAAAATCGACAGGCCGCGCTTGGTCGTTTGCAGGAACTGATCAAAACCGTGGCGGTGGTGCAAAAAGTGAGAAAGCCGACCAAACCCACTAAAAATTCACAACGTAAACGCCTCGATAGCAAGACGCAACGCGGCAAAACCAAGCAGCTGCGTGGTAAGGTAGCGGAGCAGTAATTTAGTTTGTCGCCAGAGCCGGCTCGATTGAGCAGGTTTGGTCCCACTGCCATCCCTTGGAAAATTCGTTCACAGCACAGGACAGCGAGATATTATCGAGACGGATGCGAGCAGTTGAATTCCCCGTTGCCTCGATCACGATCAGGTTTGTGATGTTACCCAGGTCGATACCATTGCCGCCGTCGAGTGGATTGGCGAGTAAATCAGAGACACGAATTGCAACATGGGTCCATTTTCCGACGGCTGGCGTCTCGATCACGTATTGCCCCAGGTCCGGATAGCCGCTATCAAGCTTGGCTACCAACCTGGTTCCGGCATCGATGCTTTCTACAAAAAGGTCGAACTCAAGCGTTCCATAATTGTGCCAGGCTGAGCCACCGACCAGGCGAAAGCCATTGCCGAAATATTCAATATCACTCATGTCGGCAGAAGAAAAGAAAACATTGCCGGGTCCGGAAAAGTGAACATCCAGTACCTCGCCGTGCTCGCCGCCAATGTCCGCTGCGGTGATTACGACGTTGCCGTCAGCTTCCATCCAGCTGTTGATAACCGGGGTATTCGCGATTTTCCGGTCACCGGCTTTGAAGGTGAGTGCCTGCGGACCGTCCTGGAAAATCGGAAATCGGTTAACCCGCGGCGCACCGGCATCGGGGATCATTTCGACCGAGGCATCAACCGGTGCATCCGGCGCCGAGGCGCATCCCGTGCCGCCGCTATTGCCCGAGTCGCACTGAAACACGCGAACATAATCGACCAGGAATTCACGATCGCCTTGCCAGCCGGTGTCCGGTTGTCCGGGCCAATGTCCACCTACCGCCAGGTTTAACAGCAGGTGAAATCTCTGATCATAAGGCGCTCGCGGATTAGCCACGCTAAAGCCTGTTTCCTGGCCCTTCCAGATATAGTTGAACCAGTTAGCCGAGCTTTGTGTCGCGTAGTGTTTGCCGTCGACAAACCATCGTATTTCGTCCGCTTCCCACTCGATCATGAAATCGTGGAACTCGCGGGTAAAACTTCTTGGGGACTCGAAGTCTCTGCCATGGGCTGACCACTGCGGCCACTTCATGCCGTAATTCATTGAGCCGTGTATCTTGTTCGTCGCGCCCGCCGTGTCGAGGCTGACCGCCTCCATGATGTCGATTTCGCCGCTGGACGGCCATCCGCCGTACACCCAGTCGGTCGGCAGCATCCAGATTGCCGGCCACATGCCCTGGCCGCCAGTTAGCCTGGCGCGAACCACGACGCGACCGTATTTAAAGTCAAACCGGTTTTTGGTTCGCAGGCGGGCCGAAGTGTAAGATTTTGTAACCGACGTATCGCTGCTATCGTAATTGGGATGATCTACCGAATGCGCGGGTCCGCTAAAGCTTTCTTCTCTTGCGACCAGGTGGAGGATCCCGTCACTATCGACGAAGGAATTCTGCTTGCGACTGGTATAACACTGCGCCTCTTTGTTACCGTGATCGGTGCAATCGAACGCATGTTCCCATTTGCCCGGATCAATCGCGTCGCCGTCAAATTCATCACTCCATACCAGTTCCCAGGAATGGGAAGGCGCCGCTGCGTTTGCCGGTCTAGGTCCGGCACAGGAAGCGATTAAAACAGACATGGCAGCCAGTGCCAGGGCGCGGTTAATACTTTGAGAAGAAGATTTTTTCACGGTATGTCGTGTTCCTGTTGATTTAGTTGTTATCAATTTTCCTGATTTCTGGTTTACTGACCGGGATCAAAATTCCGAGCAATCATTTCTGTTTAATAACAATAAACGCGATACGGGTAACCGAAAAAAACGGTGTTGTAACGCAAGAATCGAGGCTTGGTCCATATCGATTTCCGGATCAGCTTGCCGTTTCGAATACTTTTTTTTCTTGCCAGCGGCCTAGCGTTAGTGCTATATAGCATCAAGCAACGAAAGTTTGCTGTCAAGAAAAAGCGCCGGACTAAAACCGTATAAGAAAGGCGCCATTGTGAGATTACACCGAAGATGACGCTTATTGCGAGGTCTAGACATCATTCAGTTGGGGCCTCTATTGCGCTGTTATTGAAATTACTAGGGGGCATTTATGTACCAGAGATTATCAAGATTATTAGTCATTATAACCACGTCATTTGCACTGCTGGCATGTGCTACCGGAACCGCGTTTGAACAAAAACTGCTAGCGGAAGGGGCGATGCGCATGAACGCCGAGCAGGTTAAAGCCCATCTCGCCGGAAACACACAGAAATGGATTAACGGTGGGGCGTACTTTGTTCCGGATGGAACGGTATATGTTAAGTATCAAGGTAAAGTTTTCCCCAAGACAAAATGGACCGTAGACAATGATGGCAAGGTCTGCTTAGTGAATCCCGATGGTTTCGTTACCAGCTGCTCCGCTTACTTCGGTAAGGACGGGAAAGTCTGGGTTGTTACTCTGGAAATAATGGGTAAAGCGCAACAGACCGAAGGGGGTGTTGACACTATCCTGGAAGGAAACCGGCTTTCTGAAGTCTAGACCAGGTGGGCACATAGCCTCTGCATTATTCATCATTATTCATCTGAACAGTTCCTTGCGCTGTTCCTGGAATTAGAAGGAAGACATCATGTACCAAAACATTTTGAAAATATTACTCGTTGTAGCTGTCTCGGTTGGACTGCTGGCATGCGCAACCGTAGATAAACTGGAGCGACAGCAGGAGCAGCAGCTGATAGATGCCGGTGCCACCGTATTAAGTCGTCAGCAGGTTATTGATTATCTCTCCGGAAAAACGCAGGAATGGGAAAATGGGGGTGCTTACTTTCGCCCGGACGGCGTGGTCTATGTCAAGTTTGGCGGTAAGGTTTACCCTGAAAGAACCTGGATTGCCGACGGTACCGGGCAGGTCTGCGTTGTATTACCCGATGGTGCAAACTCAAGTTGTTCCCGGTACTTCGACTACGACGGAGATATCTGGGTTATTACGCTGGAAATATTTGGTGAAAAATTGAGTGGTGCGCGTGCTTTCAGCGTCAGACGAGATGGCAGCATCGATGCTACCGATAATTCGATCAGTGGAGGTCCAAGCACGGTCCTGGAAGGAAACCGGCTCTCTGAAATGTAACCCGTCTCTTGTGCGGATAAAGCGGATATTTGCGAAGTAATAATCCATGATCTCTATGCTTAGACTTGTTTCCCTGGTAGTAGTGGTGCTGCTCACAGCCTGTATGTCGATCCCATCTGGAGAGACTGAAACTTCCGCCGCAAAGACATCCCTCGTTAAAAGAGAATTTAATCCCAGCCTCGATGGCAAATGGATCGGCAACGGCATTTCCTACGGCGCCTATCGTGATGGCGAAGGACCGGATACCGGCGTGACTTCGAAGGCCAATATCCTCGAAGACATGCAGATCATGACGCAACGCTGGAACCTGATTCGCCTGTACGGATCGGACCCGCAGTCGGAGAGGATCCTGGAGGTCATCCGGGATAATGACATCCCCATGCGTGTCATGCTGGGTGCCTGGCTGGATGGCCACAAGTCGCTGCAGGAAAACAATGATCAGGTCAGGCGTTTGATTGAGTTGGCCAACCGCTTTCCCGAGATTGTTGTCGCCGCGAATGTGGGTAACGAGATTTTCGTCTACTGGTCCTGGCACAAGATCGATGATGTGGACTGGGTCGTCGACCATATCCGCAATGTGCGGGCTTCGATCAATCAGCCGGTGACGGTCAGCGATGATTACAATTTCTGGAACAAGCCTGAATCCCAGAAAGTGGCTGCCGAACTCGACTTTATCTGCATGCATGGTTATGCACTTTGGAACAGCCAGCAACTGTCGAACGGACTGGGCTGGACCGTTGAGACCTATAACGATATCCAGAGCCATCACCCCGACCACAAGATTGCCTTTTGTGAAACCGGCTGGGCCACCAGCAAAGTGGACGGCGATGGCAGTGACGAGGATGTACTGGTCGTCGGCGCGGTGGGTCAGGACGAGCAGAAAGTATTCTTTGACCAGTACGACCAGTGGGTCAACGACAACCAGGTCATCTCGTTTTACTTTTCATCCTTTGACGAACAGTGGAAGGGTGGTTTCGACGG